>NZ_JBICNX010000019.1:0-82265 GCF_043107035.1 Staphylococcus sp. 231237_7MaSpsaltlick | reverse complement strand
ATATAACTTTGAGCGTGAGGAAAAATTTGAAAAAGGTTTTGTTCAAATTAAGCTAGATGTTAAAAAAGGTAGAATTGAACATGCGAGAATATTCGGTGATTTCTTTGGTGAAGGTGATATAACAGAATTAGAAGCAGCTCTAGAAGGCACTTTACATGATTTTAATAGTATAGAAGAAGCGTTAGCTGATTACGATATACACCATTACTTTGGTGCAATTGATAGAAACGAATTAATTAGATTAATGTCTTAATAATTGAACAGATAATTCATAAAAATGAATATATAAAATACGAAAAGGTCTATCCACCGACATTATCAACTGATAAGTAGGGATAGACCTTATTTTAAATGGCAATCGATTAAATTATCCAACGAGAAATTCCTCCAAGTTTTTGTATTCATCTGTATAGCGTTTGAAATCATTCTCGTTTTTATTTTTTAGAGCATCGTCTATTAAATGTTCTAACTCATGCTTACGAACGTTACGTAGCGATTCATCAATTATTAGTTCGATACCCAAATCATTGATAGTAGATACAAAGGACTCTAATGTATTATATTTAACATGTGTGTTATGTTTCATTTTAACCACTGCCTTTCTATATATTTACATGTAGTATACAGTTTTTTTATATTGAAATCAACAAATATTCTGACTATTCCGAAAAAATAAGTGTAAAATGCAACTTTCAAAAAATAAAAAATGGCAAAAACTTTTTTGCGAAATTTAAGTTGATGGTAATTAAGAAAGAATTTTATATTATTTTGTTGATTTTAAATTATTTGTGTTATATTATTTGCTTATCACCAAAGTATAAGGAGGCATCAATTATGAATTTGCATTATGTAATTAAAAAAGGTGATATGGCATTGCAACCTTGTAATGTGTCATTTGGTTTGTTAGAAGGTACCCGGGTGTTTAAATATAAGGATGAATGTACAGTAATCAAAGATCGAACACCTAAAATTATTGATCGCTCATGTAGGTTTTACGGTAGTAGTTATAATTTTAAAAAAGAGGATACAATGCGAATTACGGGCATTAGTAGTAAACCACCACTTCTATTTACTCCATTATTTCCCACTTATTTTTTCCCAACTCACTCTGATAGAAAAGATGAAAACACATGGATTAACATTCACTATGTTGAACAAATAAAGCCACTAAAGGATAAAAAATGTAAAGTTATCTTTGTAGACAATCAAACGATAACAGTTAATATCTCTGCTCACAGTATGCATCATCAATACTTGAATGGTATATATTATTACTACATGATGGATAGAGCAGCTAGAGTAGCTACATTTGATCCTGATTCCCCAATCGATTATACAAAACCACAATTAAATATTTATGAAGCATTAGCCAAATACTCTTTATTCGAGCACAAATAGCTAACGAAAATGAATTTTAAATGTAAAAGATAAAGTATGTGGAATATTATATTAAATTAGTGTAAATATTCCGCATATTTTTTTAACATTTATACTTGAAAAATCTGCTGTTATTGATATAATTATATTTGTGCTTGATAAGAGAACACATTAATCCACAGTAGCTCAGTGGTAGAGCTATCGGCTGTTAACCGATCGGTCGTAGGTTCGAGTCCTACCTGTGGAGCCATGGAAACGTACTCAAGTTGGCTGAAGAGGCGCCCCTGCTAAGGGTGTAGGTCGCGAGAGCGGCGCGAGGGTTCGAATCCCTCCGTTTCCGTATAGAGAAAACCCGTTAAGTTAACGTAATTAAACGTTGATTTAACGGGTTTTTTGTTGTGTTTGGATAAATATCGTTAATAGAGATAATTAACCTTCACCCTAACAACACGTTCATAATGCTAATAGCTGTTATTGTCTAAAAAACGTTCATCAATAACATTTGTCGTAATTTGTTGTAATTGTGATTTAGACATATTAGTATTTCTTTGATATTGCAAACCATGTTGATCAGCTAATTTATTAGGATAATCATTTAACATATAAACTTTGAAGTGATGCCTACTGTCATTATTGTATGGAGCAGTCATTTCATAATGATTAACGATTGAGCGCCATTTTACGTCGGAGATTTTGGTGTCGTTATGATTATTTGCAATTTTAAATTGAATACTGCCTCCTAAATGATTACTTTCAGTCCCCGTTTCTTGGCCATTTAAGAAGTTTCCGAGAGAATAAGCGACTAATGTCTTATGGTTTTGTGTACCTTTAACCCATTCAACAGGTTGTATTACATGTGGATGCATACCTATAACGACGTCGACATTTTGTTTGGCTAAGAATTTAGCATATTCCTTTTGTTTTTTACTTGGCTTGTGGCTGCCTTCCTTACCCCAATGCATAGAAATGACAATAAAATCACTATGTTGTTTTGCTTTTTTTATATCTCTTTTGATTTGTTGCTTGTTTATATATTTTATTTGATAGGGTGATTTGGGTGTTAAATTATTTGTGCCAAATGTATAACTTAACATGGATACTTTAGTATTTTTGATGTTTATGGTAGGTGTTTTATTATAATCGTTCTTACTTTTAAACATACCAGTGAATAGTGCTTTATCTTGGTATTTATGCCATGTTGATAAACTGTTATTGATACCACTAGTGCCTTGATCTAAGGAGTGGTTGTTTGATCCATTAATAAGATTAAATCCAGTATCAATTACAGCTTTTGCGACTACAGAAGGGGTATTAAATCTTTTAAAACCTGAAAATGGACGATCATCTCCACCTAGAGGTGATTCTTGGTTAATATATGCAAGGTCTTTGTCTTGTATGTAAGGAGCAATTGGTCGGTACATTTTTTGGAAATTATATGAATCTTTTCCGTTATTAGCATCTTGATAGACAACTGGATGTATTAAATTATCACCTACAGCTATAAAATCAATTTGTTGTCGTTGATGATTGATTAACAAGCTGATAAACATCCAACAAGTTATTACGAATATCAGAATGTATGTAAATATTCTTTTCATCGTGTCACTCCTATAAATGTGAATAATAGCTATTTGCATTGATACCATAATCTATCCGTTAATTAATAAAGTCACTTATATAAATCGAGCAGTTATTAAATTTGAATCGCAATTTAATGTTGTTAAAATACATTACCCTTAAAAATAAGAAATATAATGATTAGGTGGCTTTTTTATTAAAAATAATTTGAATATCAGTCCTAGTAATCTATTAATTTGAAAAGTATATAGACAAATATCTATATAGATGGTAATCTATATAGAACTATGGAGGTGCTATGATTGGCATATCAAAAAATTGCAAGGCTGTTAAAGGTATTAGCAGATCCAAATAGACTCGAGATATTAGATTTATTATCATGTGATGAGCTTTGTGCACATGATTTATTAGGGCATTTTCAATTTTCTCAACCTACATTGAGTCATCATATGAAGGCGTTATTAGATTCTGAACTAATAACAATGCGTAAACTAGGCAATAAACGGATGTATCAGTTGAATCATAAGTTGATGACTGAAGTGACTGAGCATTTGGATAATATAAACACGAATCATGTACGTTGTATTTGTAGAGATCTCAATAAAGGTGAGTGTAATTCATGACTGTGTTAGCAATTGTCTTGTTTTTAGTGACTTTATTTTTTGTAATTTGGCAACCTAAAGGGTTAGATATTGGTATTACGGCGATGATCGGTGCAATAATTGCCATTATAACTGGTGTAGTGAGTTTCTCAGATGTGTTTGAGGTGACTGGAATTGTTTGGAATGCGACGTTAACTTTTGTCGCAGTAATATTAATTTCTCTAATACTTGATGAAATAGGTTTCTTTGAATGGGCAGCATTACATATGGTCCGGGCATCGAATGGTAATGGTCTAAAGATGTTTATTTATATAATGGTATTAGGGGCGGTCGTCGCAGCATTTTTTGCTAATGATGGGGCAGCGTTGATATTAACACCGATTGTGTTAGCAATGGTTCGGACGCTAGGTTTTAATAAAAAAGTTATTTTCCCATTTATTATCGCAAGTGGTTTCATAGCAGATACTACATCGTTACCACTGATAGTAAGTAATTTAGTGAATATAGTATCTGCGGATTATTTTGATATTGGTTTTGTGGAATATATGGTACGAATGATAATTCCAAATTGCTTTGCATTGATAGCAAGTATCATTGTTCTGTGGTTATATTTTAACAAATCAATTCCAAATTCATTTGAAACGAAACATATTGCAGAGCCTGTAACGGTAATAAAAGATATGAAATTATTTAAATTTTCATGGGTTGTCCTGATTATATTATTGATTGGTTATTTAATAAGTGAATTTATTCAAATACCAGTTTCAATTATAGCTGGAGTGTGTGCTTTATTATTTATATTATTAGCCAGACGTTCAGCTGCAGTGAATACTACGACGGTAATTAAGGGAGCACCTTGGAATATCGTTATTTTTTCAGTAGGAATGTATTTAGTAGTATATGGTTTGAAAAATGTTGGCATAACAACGCTATTAAGTAGTTTGTTAAATGATATTGCTCATTATGGCTTATTTGGTAGTGTAATGGGAATGGGCTTTATTTCTGCAATACTTTCATCTGTTATGAATAATTTGCCAACGGTCCTGATTGATGCTATTGCGATAGGGCAATCAAATGTAACAGGAGTGTTAAAGGATGGCATGATATATGCAAATGTCATTGGTTCTGACTTAGGTCCAAAGATTACGCCTATTGGTTCTTTGGCTACATTGCTTTGGTTACATGTATTATCACAAAAAGGTGTCAAAATATCTTGGGGAACATATTTTAAAACAGGTATTGTAATAACAATCCCAGTGTTGTTTTTTACGTTATTAGGATTATATTTAACACTTATTATATTTTAAAGGAGAAATAAAATGAATAAGAAAACGATCTATTTTATATGTACAGGTAATGCTTGTAGAAGTCAAATGGCAGAAGGATGGGCACATAAAATTTTAGGTGATAATTGGAATGTCTATTCTGCAGGAATTGAGACACATGGCGTTAATCCGAAAGCAGTAGAAGCTATGTTAGAGGTAGGTATCGATATTTCAAATCATACCTCGGATTTAATTGATAGTGAAATATTGAACCAGGCTGATTTAGTTGTTACGTTATGCAGTGATGCTGATAACAATTGTCCTGTATTACCTAAGCATGTGACTAAGCAGCATTGGGGATTTGATGATCCAGCTGGACAGGATTGGACAAAATTTCAAAGCGTACGTGATGAAATAGGAGATAGAATTCAACAATTCAAATTAGAAAATAGTTAGTATAGTGGTCAAATTGCATTATAAATTAAAATTAGCTATCTTTTTAACTTAAATGTGTGTTTACTTATTAATTAGTTAGTTGCATATATAGAAAAATACAAAACACCGGATGAGACATTTATAGTGCCTCACTCGGTGTTTTTATAATATATAATGGTTGGTTTATTTTTTACTTATTAAATTCTTTATCGCCTTTACTATATAACTTACAGCAATAGCTCTAAATACACGTTTGATAATATTTCCCATAGGTAGTACCCCCTTAACAATTATGCAATTTATTCAAAATGCTATATAAAAGTACATACCCGTTTTTTGTTATTTTAACTAGTATATTATGATTTATTTTTCAAATGAAATTAAGCCATCATCATCAGCTTTTTTGAAAAATATAGTAATAATCCCACTTATAATTGCGATAATATATGGAATCCCTGTCCAAAAGAACACTAAATGGAGCATACCTTGTAACAATTGATTGGAATAAAATTTGTGAACGCCTATCCAGCCAAGAAAGAAGCATAATACAACATATATCACTTTGTTAACTTTCACGATCTCTTACCTCTCTTTGAATAATAATAAATAAATTATCTTATAAATTAGTATAAACAACAATTAAAAACTATTAAATGTGAAAATTAGTGACATTGTAAGTAAGAACTTCGAATTTTAAAATAATTTCAGATATAATAATAGGTGATTAAATGTGTAAATGAGGAGAGCAATTATGATTAGAAAGGCACAACCTAAAGATAGACAACAGTTAGCGCAATTATGTTATATCATATGGGAAGAACTAGAAATTCCGTTGGTACGTCATGTGCAAAAGGAGCGTTTGTTGCAAATTATAGAGCGCAGTATGATTGAGGTACCTTATAGGGGACATATAGACAATATTTGGGTTTATGAAATAGATGGAGCAGTTGCAGGATGTTTAATTGCTTATCCAGGTGATAAGGAATTAGCATATGAAAATGCTTGGCTCGAGCTAGAATTGGATGAAGATGTCTCACGTTTGGGGACGCCAATGCCAACTAAAGAAGCAAGCGATGATGAGTGGTACATTGAAACAGTGGCAACATTTGCAGAATACAGAGGTCAAGGAGTTGCTACACAATTGATTAAACATGTAATCAATACAGCACCCGACCAAAAATGGAGTTTAAATTGTGATTTAAATAATTCTATTGCTTTGAGTGTATATAGTAAGTTGGGCTTTGTAAGTGAACGTCAAATAGACTTGTATGGTCATATGCATCACCATATGATTTATACGCAATAATATAAAAGCAGCCGGCCTATTGACTAAAGGTACCGACTGCTAAATAACTCGTATTAAGTTGTTGTATCGCTTGTATTATGAATTAGGTGAGATGGAACTCTAAAATTAAATACCACCCAGTAATGCGCTAATATAAATACCTAGTGCATATAAAACACCGAAAAATGTGTTGGTTTTACCTGTTGCTGCCATTGCAGGCATCATTGATTCAGGCGTGTCATATTTTTTGAAACGTCGAACAGCCTTTATTGGTAAAGGGAATGAAAGCAACGCTAATAAGAAGAAAATAGAGCCACCAGGTTTGAAAAATGTTATATAGATTACTAGGACATATGCGACGATATACATAAATGCTAAGAAATAAATAGAGAAGCGTTTGCCTAAAAGAATAGGTAACGTTTTACGACCGCTTTCTTTGTCTTTAACACGATCTCGGATATTATTGGCCATATTAATTAAACCAATCGTTATAACAATTGGAATACTGATCCAAATCGCTAAACTCTGAATATTTTCTGTTTGAATAAAGAATGAAATTAAAATAATAAACATACCCATAAACACACCAGAAAATAGTTCGCCGAATGGAGTCCATGAAATAGGGAATGGTCCACCCGTATATAAATAACCAACGGCCATACAAACGAGACCAATAGGTAATAACCAGAATGAACTATTCATTGCAATGAATATACCTAGTAATGCGGCAATGATATAAAATGCAATAGCTAAATTCATTACACGCTTTGGCGTCATTCCGTTACGTACAATCGCACCACCGATTCCCACGGAAGTATGATCGTCTAGCCCTTTTTTGAAATCATAGTATTCATTAAACATATTAGTTGCCGCTTGAATTAATAAACAAGCAAGTAACATCGCTAAGAATAGACTAAGGCTGAGATGGTCTTCGCTGCCTAATAAGAAAATCTTTGCAGTAGCAGTACCTACGAGCACTGGAACGACAGCTGCTGTTAATGTATGTGGTCTCATCAAGTGCCAATATTTTTTGACAGTTGAATATTGTTGATATTGAGATGCCATAGTGTAAATACCTCTTATCCTTTAAATTAATAATATTTTATCAAATCAATTTTAATAGAAGATGTTATTTAGGTCAAATAACGTAAAATTAGTACAAACGAATTAAGCTCATATCCGTACACACATTGTGAAAAGTGGTACAATATTATAATGAGTGAAAACTGATAAATGAAAGAAGTGAAATAGATGACATTGGACGTCAAGGAAAGTGAAATTGTCGAAGCGGTATATGAGAGTAAGCATACTTGGGTTTCAGTTGAAGCAACATTGGACTATGAATTAGACCCGACTGAATTATTTCATATAACAGAAGATAGTGCAGGTGACCGTTTTTATTTTAGAAAAAATGACAACGAAACTTCATTCTTTGGCTATCATGCTATTAAGAGGTTTAAAAATGACTTTGAAAATAAACAGTCTATTTTCAGAGAATGGGAAAAATATAAAAATGACATTGCTTTAATACATCCGAGTTCTACAAAGCATCATCTTAAGATATGTGGAGGATTTCAATTTTCTTCTCATAAATCGGGAGATGAATGGCGTGAATTTGGTATCAATCACTTTATTTTACCTGAAGTGTTGGTAACAATGGAACATGGGAAATCATATATCACTTATACTGTTGAGACAGATAAATTTGAAATTGAAACATTTTTAGCAATTATTGAGAAATTAACTCAACCGAATATTTCACCAGATTTTGAACGTGGAGAGATTAAACGCATCGAAGATATATATAAAGATGAGTGGCGTGATTTAGTTAAAGATACAATCGATATTTTAGACGAAAATAAAAAAATTGTACTTGCGCGTAAGCGAATGATTCAATTTGATAAAAATATAAACATCCCCTATATATTAAAACAAGCAATACAAGGTGAACGAAATAGCTATTTATTTGTTCTGGAATCACAAGGAAGTGTATTTTTCTCACAAACTCCAGAACAATTAATGGAAGTGAATGACGATGTATTATCAACTAAAGCTGTTGCAGGGACGATTAAGCGCACGCATGAAGAGGCAATCGATAAAGCAAATATTGATGCATTCTTAAATGATGAAAAGAACTTAAATGAACATCGTTTTGTTGTTGAAAGTATATTGCATGATATTAAACCATATGTTGAACATATTGAATTTAATAAAGAACCACAAATTTTAACTAATGATCATTTGTATCATTTATATACAAAAATCAAGGGACAATTAATTGATGAGTCGTATATTGGTTTGTTGGATAGTTTGCATCCAACTCCTGCGTTAGGTGGCTTTCCAAAGAAAGAAGCCATTGAGTATATTGAACAAAATGAATTCGGTACACGAGGTTTGTATGGCGCACCGGCTGGTTATATTGATATGTATGATAACTGTGAATTTATTGTCGCAATTCGTTCGATGCTTATTAAAAAGAACCAAGCTACATTATATGCTGGTTGCGGTATTGTATTTGATTCGGATGCCGATAGTGAAGTTGAAGAAACAGCGGTCAAATTTAATCCTATGATGAAAGCTTTAGGAGTCGATGATTATGAGTAAGCATATTGAAGCTTTAACCAATCAAGTATTTACTTTTGTTTCAGAATTATATGCATATGGTGTGCGAGAAGTAGTAATTAGTCCTGGATCACGCTCGACACCGCTAGCAATAGCAATTGAGGCGCATCCGTTAATGAAGTCTTGGGTTCATCCAGATGAACGTAGTGCGGCATTTTTTGCGCTTGGATTGATAAAGGGTAGTGAGAAACCTGTTGCGATTTTATGCACTTCTGGGAGTGCTGCTGCTAACTATACTGCAGCTGTTTCAGAGAGCCAATTAAGTCATTTGCCACTAATTGTATTAACGAGCGATCGTCCTCATGAGTTGAGAGGCATTGGGGCACCTCAAGCTATTAATCAAACGAATATGTTTGAGAACTTTGTTAATTATCAATTTGATTTACCAATAGCGGATTCAGGTGATACTGCTAATCATATGATTCAAACGATACAATTTCAAATGCAAAAGGCAAGTCAATATTTATTTGGACCACATCGAGGGCCAATTCATTTTAACTTACCATTTAGAGAGCCATTAACACCTGATTTAGACAAAGATTATTTATTAACAACTGAAACGAAACAATTACCACATTATCAAAAAACGACTAGTTTAGATAACATTTTAAATATTGTACAAAAACGTAAAGGCTTGATTATTGTCGGTGATACGCAACATCAAGATGTTACACAAGTCCTAACATATTCGACTATTCATGATGTGCCCATATTGGCTGATCCATTAAGTCAACTTAGAAAGGAACATCATCCGAATGTAGTTACAACGTATGACTTGTTGTATAGATCAGGTTTAGATGTTGATCCGGATTTCATTATTCGTGTTGGCAAGCCTGTGATTTCTAAAAAGTTAAATCAATGGTTGAAACAAACGGATGCATTTCAAATATTGGTACAAAATAATGATGTTCCAGATGCTTTTCCTATTCCACCTAGCATATCATTTGAAATGTCAGCCAATGACTTTTTTAGACAATTGTCTGAAACAGCGACAGTCGAACGTAAGCGTTGGTTAGAAAAATGGCAAACCCTTGAAAAGCAAGCTCAAGTTGAGGTTAAGGATTACATTAAATCTGCAACAGATGAGGCTGCTTTTGTAGGAAATGTATTAGATAAATTGACTAACGAAGACGCTTTATTTGTGAGTAATAGTATGCCTATTAGAGATATAGATAATTTATTTATGACTTGTGAAGCAAATATCTATGCTAATAGAGGAGCCAACGGTATAGATGGTGTGATATCAACGGCTTTAGGTATGGCAGTCCATAAAAAGACGACACTCTTAATAGGTGATTTGGCATTTTATCATGACATGAATGGCTTATTAATGTCTAAGTTAAATGATATAAGTCTAAATATTATTTTATTAAATAATGACGGTGGTGGCATCTTCTCTTATTTACCTCAGAAGGATGCAGCTGATCAGTATTTCGAACGTCTATTTGGAACGCCAACTGGTCTAAACTTTGAACATACGGCATTACTTTATAACTTTACATTTGAAAGGTTTGAAAGTATAGAGTCATTTAAATATGCTGCTCTCTCAAATTTTGGCGCACATATTTATGAAATTATAACGGATAGACAGGATAATTTAGAACAACATCAAAAATTATATAAAAAGTTGAGTGATATTATCAATGTTACATTATAAATTTCATCAATCACAACAAAATTCGAAAAAGCTATTAATTATGTTACATGGCTTCATAAGTGATCAGAGTACGTTTGATGAGCATTTAGAGACCATGTCAGAAGCTGTTAATATCTTGACCGTTGATTTACCAGGACATGGTCAAGATGCATCTGATAAAGATAAAGTGTGGGATTTTGACTTTATTTGTAATGAATTAAATGATACATTGGCAAATTTTACAGATTATCAAATATATTTGCACGGTTACTCAATGGGAGGCAGAATTGCACTGTATTATGCTTTAAATGGTGTAGTTAAGCTTCAAGGATTACTATTGGAAAGTACTTCACCAGGATTACAAGAAGATGCAGCAAGAACAGAACGTCAGCAAGTTGATTTTGCTAGAGCCAAGGTACTGGATATTGCCGGATTAGAAATATTTGTAAATGATTGGGAAAAGTTACCATTATTTTATACACAATATGATTTAGATAAGGAACTAAAAAAACGTATCAGAGAGATGCGCTTAAGCCAAGACCCAACTCGTTTAGCCAAAGCATTGCGAGATTATGGCACAGGAGTAATGCCAAATTTATGGCCAATGATTTCACAAATCACAACACCTACTTGTATAATAGTTGGTGAATTAGATAAAAAGTTTTGTAAGATAGCTGAGTCTATGAAACAATTGATTCCACAGAGTGATATCTATGATATTTCTAAAAGTGGTCATACAGTTCATGTGGAACAACAGCAAGAATTTGATAAAATAGTATTAGGTTTTATTCATAAGGAGGAGCAAAATGACTAGACAGTGGGAAACATTAAAAGAATATAAAGAGATTAAATATGAATTTTTTGAAGGTATTGCAAAGGTTACGATTAATCGACCTGAAAGAAGAAATGCCTTCACACCAAATACTGTACAAGAAATGATGGATGCATTTTCTAGAGCTAGAGATGATCAACGTATTTCAGTGATTATTTTAACTGGTGAAGGTGACAAAGCATTTTGTTCAGGTGGAGACCAAAAAGTGCGCGGCCATGGTGGCTATGTTGGTGACGACCAAATTCCTCGTTTAAACGTATTAGATTTACAAAGATTAATACGTGTTATACCTAAACCAGTCATTGCAATGGTAAGAGGATACGCAATTGGTGGCGGTAACGTATTAAATGTTGTTTGTGATTTAACGATTGCTGCAGACAATGCAATCTTTGGTCAAACAGGACCAAAAGTGGGGTCATTTGATGCTGGTTATGGTTCTGGGTACTTAGCTCGAATCGTAGGCCATAAAAAAGCGCGTGAAATTTGGTATTTATGTCGCCAATATAATGCACAAGAAGCCTTAGATATGGGTCTTGTAAATACTGTTGTACCTTTAGCAGATGTTGAAGATGAAACAGTAAAATGGTGTCAAGATATCATGAAACATTCTCCAACTGCATTAAGATTCCTTAAAGCAGCAATGAATGCTGATACAGATGGATTAGCAGGTTTACAACAAATGGCTGGAGATGCAACATTACTATACTACACAACTGATGAAGCTAAAGAAGGTAGAGATGCCTTTAAAGAAAAACGCGATCCAGATTTCGATCAATTCCCTAAATTCCCATAATATTGAAAAAGATTAATCCATAACTGGATTAATCTTTTTTTATGATATATCAAAAATATATTAATTAATTTCTTAAATTAGACTTTGTAGGATTGAATTGCTTGTGTAAATTGAGTTTCATAAAGTTCTTTTCTCGTTTGTTATTATATTTGACTAAATTTAAACTATATATTAATATTATAATAAAAGGATTGAGGAGAGAACAATGACATCAACTGTAGATAATAAAATGCGAAAAGAAATGTGTTATCTGTTTTATATAACTAGTAAAGAAGTTGTTAATCGTTTTAATAGATATTTAAAGCAGTATGATATTAGCTTTCCAAATTACATTGTATTACTATATATTGAAAATGATAAACCAATATATATTAAAACATTATGTGATGAATTATATCTAGACTCAGGTACAATTAGTCCTATTATTAAAAGGTTAGAGAAGAAATCATTGATCAAACGTATGAGAAATGAAGATGATGAACGTAGAGTAAAGGTACAATTAACTGATAAAGGTATAGAATTAAAGGAACATTTTAACCAAATTAGTGAAGATGTAATTAGTCAGTTTAATATGAATGATGATGAGTCTTTTGCTTATCACGATATGTTAAGAAACTTTGCAGAGCGTAATATTTACAATATAGAAGAGAGATAAACAGATCGTGCATTTATTAAAAAGTATATACATATTAAAGACACCACATTTACGAATAATGTAAACATGGTGTCTTTTTGATTTATTGAAATGTTGTGCTGTTTAAAAATAATTACTTGTAATATTGATTAATATAACTTTCTAATCTACGCATACCTTCTTTTAACGCATCTAATTCATATGCATATGAGATACGAACATAGCCTTGTCCAATATCAGTAAACGAAGATCCAGGAACCATGGCAACATGTGCCTTTTCCAAGACATCTACACAAAAATCAAAGTCATTGTCAGTGAATTGCTTGATGCTAGGGAATATATAGAATGCGCCTTCAGGTTTTGCGTCTAATTCAAAGCCTAATGCTTCAAGACGTTCGATTAAATAGTCACGACGTTCAATATATGCTTCATTCATATATTGTGGCGCTTCTAGGCCTTCGTTTAAAGCAGCAATGCATGCTATTTGAGCAGGCACATTTGCACAAATACAATTATATGCGTGCATAAATGTTAGCTTTTCAATTAAATATTCTGGCCCAATTAAAAAGCCTATACGAATACCTGTTGCTGAGTGTGACTTACTCAGGCCACCAATTAATAATAATTGGTCGCGTAATTGGGTGAATTGAGCAAATGATGTATGTTCTCCAGAAAATGTATTTTCAGCATAAATTTCATCACTAATTATAAATATTTCCTTGTCTTGTAAGGACTGAGCTAAAGCTTCCACTTCATTATAACTTAATGTGACACCAGTTGGATTGGTTGGATAATTTAGCAAAATGGCTTTTGTATTTTGGGTTATATGTGATTCTATTAATTCTGGAGTTAATTTGAAGCTACTTTCCGTAGTATCAATAAAGACCGGAATACCGCCTAAAGTTTGAATTAATGGTATGTAACCAGCATATACAGGACCAGGAATTAAAATTTCATCCCCTTGATTTATAATGCTTCTTAATGCCGTATCTAAAGCTTCACTAGCACCATTTGTAATAATTATTTCCTCTGGATCATATGTAAAATGATAACGTTGCTCGAAATATTTACTAACACTCGTTCGAGTTTCTAGTAATCCTTTATTGTGCGAATAAGTCGTCTTATTCTCTTTAATTGCATTAATATAGGCATCCTTAACTACTTCTGGCATTGGAAAGTCAGGTTGGCCAATGGTTAAGTTAATACAATCATCGATATGTTTCATGCGATTTGAGAATTGACGTATACTTGGTGCCTTTAAAAATTTTAAGTTTTCATTTAAAGATAATTTCATTTATATTCCACCTCAAGAAAAAAATACCGAATTGTAATCATATGTATGATTGTCGATACATTGTAAAGTATATCTATCATAACATATTTGAAATAATTACAATTCAGTATTTTAAAATTAACCCTTAAAGTTAGAAGGGGATTGTAAATTGATTATTGGGTTCGTCCATTTTGTTACAAACCGCGTAGATAATATAAAAACTATAAGCGTTGTAACTAAGACTAAATATACATAAGTAAGTGTTGAAATATCATCTTTAAATGGATATATTTTGTATCCACGTAGAACGCCTATAACTAAACCATGTAGTAAGTAAATATACATGGTTCTTTTACCTATGTATGTAAAGAATCTTTTTGTTTTAGGTACTAAAATTAAAAATGAAAACATTGTAATTAATATTACAAAGTATAAAAGCAATCTTTTAACTGGACTATATAAATCTTGCTTACCTTCTAAAGAGATATATGGTGAATCTCCGAGTAACCAATCAGAATTGATAGGGTGAAGGTAATAAATTGTAAAGAACCCAGCCAATACAAGTAACGCTATTGGTATAAATTTTTTATTTCTAAATAGTTTAGTATGTTCAAATTTAAATAAGTAGCCCAAATAGAAAATTGGGAAGAACATAATTGTTCTTGAAAAACTCAAATACGTATCAATATCGTCTGAGTATCCGGCAAATAGAGATACAATAATTGCTATCGGTAAAACAATGTATGATTTATATTCCTTTACAATCACTAAAATAACATGGAAGAAAAATAGTGTGAGCAAGAACCATAATGCGAATACTGGATCAAATGGATCCATACTAACACTGTCTTCTTTGCCAGTTAAAAAGTAATATATCGAAAAGAATGCAAAGAATATAAAGTATGGAATTAATAGTTTTTTTGATACTTTTTCAATATATCTACCTTCACCAGCTTTTTTGGCAAAGTATCCTGATATAAATAAAAAACCAGGCATATGGAAGCTATATATTGTCAGATATAAAGATGATAAAAAACGACTTTCACCAGAATATGGTTGTAATAAATGACCGAATACAACGAGGAAAATCAATAACGCTCTTGCATTGTCAAAGAAGTAATCCCTGTTTTTTAATTGATTCATCATGATTCTCCTTTTGTTTACTCTGTAGAAATTAAATACTACTGTTACTAATTTATTATAAAATGAATGGGTTATGCAACGAAATAGGTCACATTGTAGATTTTTATTGTATATATACCCGAATAACATTATAATATTATAGAATAAAATAATTAAATATATAGATAGATAACAACTAAATAGTGGAGATGAAACAACATGTATAAACAGCTAGAACAATTAATCACATTAACAAGCAATGATTTAAACTTGGTAAGTAGACGCTTTGGTCAGCGTACAGATTTAACATCAGAGCAATTAGAAATGTTAAGAATCTTATATAGTTATGATGTATTATCGCAATATGATCTTACGATGAAAATTAACAAAGAACAATCCATTGTATCGAGATGGATAAAGAAGTTATGTAATATGGGTTATATTACTAGTAAACAATCAAGTCGTGATTTAAGATGTAAAGATTTAACGTTAACGGATGAAGCTAAAGCATTAGTACGACAAATCAATGAAGTACGCGTTGCTTTAATAGAAGCACGTTGTCAAAACTTAACAGCAGTGGATATAGAAAATTTAAATGCATTACTCAATAAGTTAAATGTCCATCATGCTCATATTTAGTTGATCTATTTGTAATAAGTCTTAAATTAAAAATTAAAGAGAACATGAATCCTTGTAGTAGGATACATGTTCTCTTTATTTAGTTTTTCATAAATTTTATGAAATTGAAGCTTTATTTATAAGTGTTTACATCAAAGTATTTACCTACTTTGTCCATTGAATCATAGAATGATTTAATTCTTGTAGCATTATGTTTGGCCCAAGCAACGTCTGTTGCATATTGGTGTACACCAGGATTATCAGGGTTCCAACGCATTTTATATAATGTGTTTTGTCCTTGATTGATATAAGAGCTTGCGATAAATTGTGCACCACCGACAATCGCTTTCTTAACTGAGTCCCAACCGTTATTTTTAGCAGTAATAAAGCCTTGCTTAACAGCATCGTGATCAACAGCGCCAATACCAAACATATTATAATATTTAGTAGGTTGGTTTGTAACTACTTTATTATTCACGACGTTGCCACCATTAGCTAGGGTAGATGTACCGTTACCAGTTTCTAATAAGGCATGTGAAATTAAATACACTTCATTGATATTGTTTTCTTTAGCAGCTTGACTAAATGCAGCACCTTGACCTTCTAAGATACCTTTACCAACTAATAGTTTATTTAAATCTGTTGCATTAATATTTTGAGCTTTATCTAAACGTAAAAATTGGTATTTTTGAGTTGCATCTTTAACTAATTTGTTTGAATCCATTGCTGATTTGATTTCAGCAGATGTTGCATCTTCCCATTTACCTGGTACGCGTTGGATTTGTGGTTTTGTATTTAGACCTTTTTGTAGCGCAACTGCTTGATCTAATGTCAATCCAGTTGCATAGTATTTTACAAGTTCTTTACGTAAATCAGATGCTTTAATCCATACTGTTTTACCATTCGATAACTTACCATGATACCAAGTAATACCATTAATTGTTTGTTGTTCAAATACATCAAAGATACCTTCATAGAAGTCCCTTAATGAACCAGCACCCTTAGTAGCAGTAGGGTCTAAGTAATATTGGCCATTTTCATTATAGATAATGTAATCATATTTGAGTGGTGTAGGGTTGCTTTGAGTTGTTGCTTGGTTTAAATCTTTAGCAGCAATCCAGCCTGTCTTATTGTTTACATTTCCATAAATATACTCATCTTTATCAACAAATAATGATTTCGATGCATTAAATTTATTGTTACCAACTTTGTTTAAAGTATCAATTTGTTGTGCCTTTGTACCCCAAGGAATCGCATATAGACCATTATTTGTAGGTTTAATTGTATATTGACCTTTTTTAGCTTCTGCCTTAGTTAAGTTACGCGTATTAATATCTTTAGTGTTAACCCAACCGATAGGTGTTTTTTGGTTTGTATTCTGAATTAATACATACGTATTATCGCCTTGAGTACGTTGCTTTGTAATCGTGTATGTCTTACCTGAGAATTTAGAAGCATCTTTACCTTGCTCATCAAATACTGTTGTCTTGATTCCAGAATTTTGCGTATTTAATTGACCAATTTTGCTTACATTTGTTGTTTTATTTACAGTGTTGTTTGCTTTTGTAGCTTCTTTGACTTGGATATCTTTAGTAAGCATCCAACCCATATTTGTATTCGTCTTATTATCTGTAATTAAGTAAAATTGTTTACTACCTAGCGCAGCTTTTTTACTTAGTTTAAATGTTTTACCATTAACGTATGACTTTTGTACACCTTGCTTATCATAAACAGATGTATAAACACCGCTATTTGTTTTATTAACTGTACCTTGTTGGTTTGTTAAGTTAGTTACAACTAATTTATTTGTATCAGTAGAAGGGGTTGTAGTACTGTTTGATGTTAATTTACTTAAACTTACCCATCCAGATACTTTATTAACTGTGCCATAAAGGTAGTTTGTTTTGCCAATTTGTTGTTGTTTCGTTGCTTTAAATGTTTGTGCAGATTTACCAGATACTGTGCCTACCTTTTGTGAACTTGTTCCCCAAGGTACGCTGTAAAGGACTTCGCCTGGCTTAATCTTGTAGCTCTTATTAATTTTAGCAACTGATTTTGCAGTGTTATAATTCACATCATTTTGTTTAACCCAACCAATTAAATTACCTTTATTATAATCTGATACTAAATAGTATTTTTCTTGGCCTAGGGTAGCTGTTTTTGTAACTTTTAAGGTTTGGTTTGTACGGTTTGTTGCTTTACCATTTTTGTCATATACAGTTGTGTAAATACCATTGTTTTTACTATTGATACGTCCTACACCACTATTTGCCTTAACTGATAATTGTCCTGTTTTAGGTGTGTCATCTGTGTTCGTACTACCACTATTATTTGATGATGTAGTACCCCAATCAGCAGCTTGACCAGTTTGGATTAAATACTTTTCATATATTAAATCATATAATTCATCATAACTGTAATTGTGTGCAGCTAAATAACCATGAGGGTCACTGTGATCCGTACCACCTAAATAAGTACTTACAGCTTTGTGTGTCCACACTGTTCCAGCACCATCATATTCAGCGCTATTAGGTTTTAAACCATAGTAACGTAAATTAGTTGCGGCATAATCGGCATAGTTATTGATAGAGCGTGCAAATGAATCATAATCATGTGTGTGTACTAATTCAACATGAATGAAACGTTCGTTAGCAGGCGCACCTGCACCCCAAGCTAAATAGTCTGTATTCGCAGTTTCAATAATTCTATTACCATCAACATACGCATGAACGAAAGCACTATTGTAATTATTCTTCATATAGTTAATTTCGCCAGTAATTGTTGAATTATCATTTGCTGTATCATGCATAACGATTCCTTCAGGTTTACCATAGCGATAGTTATATTTCGGTAAATAACTAGCAATATCTTGTTCATAATTTGGCGCCGTAAAGTTATTTTTACGGATATAATTATTGATTGAAGAATTGACTTGTGGTGTATATCTTTTTAATGTCGACTTAGTAGTTGCTTCTTTCTTAACTGCAGCACGTGTAGTTGTAGCTTGTGAAGTATTCGCAGTGTAATTCGCAGTTCTTAGCATAGGCGTTACATCAGATGTAGTGTCTTCATCTGTGTCGTTGTTTGATGTTACTGCTATCTTTCTTGCAACTGGTTCAGTAGTTGTAGTTTGCTCATTTGACTCTAAAGCATTGTCTGTTGAATCTGATTTAGTAGCTACTGCAACAGCGCCATCTTCATGATTAGTTTCTAATGCACTGTTGTTATCATTAGTGTCTTGAGTTGAAACTGTTGAATCAGCACTATCATAAACTTGCTTCGCGCTTACTGTTGAATCACTAGAAATTTGCTCATTAGTAGTATTATCATCTTGTTTCTTTGCTGATGTATCCTCTTCATTATCATCTGATTTCACTTCATTTGTTGAAGTAGAAGCTTGATCAGAATTAGCATCACTCTCTTGTGTTGCAACATTACTATTTGATGTAGTTGGAACTTCGTCTTGTTGTGTTGCTTCAACATTAGTGTTATTTGTATCAAGTTGGGCTGACTGTTCATTTGTATCTTCAGTGCTTTGTTGTTCTGAAGTTGCATTTTGTTGTTCATTAACTGAACTTTCTGAAGTATTGCTGTTTGTTGTCGCATATTTAGTAGTCGCATCTTCAGTTACATTTGAGTCCTGAGACTTCATTTCTTGTGAGTCAACAGACGAAGTCTCTTGAGTAGTTGTATGATCATCTGTTGTTACATCTTTAGACGACGTATCTTCCTTAGTTGAGTTCTCATCATTAGCTTTAGTATTTTGTTGATCAACAGTTGTTTCATCTTTAGAAGTAGTATCTACTTGAGTTGAGTTCTTCTCGTTAGCTTCAGTATTTTGTTGATCAGCTGTCGCATCTGATTGTTGAGTTGCAACAGCATCAGTTTCTGAATTTGAAGCTGTTTCATTTGTGTATGTATTTGCTTCTTCTGTTGAGTCGCTGTTTAAATCATCTAGATGTGCATCATAATTAGATACTTGGTCAGTGTCTTGAGACTTAACTTGCGTAGGGTCTTGGTAGGCTTGTGTACCAGAAATATTAGTTGTTGGTTTACTGATTTCTGCTTGAATTTGCTTACCATGTTGTTGAGTTTGCTCATCGTTTAACACATTTTTATTTTTTGTTTGATCTTGTGTGTTTTCTGCTGCATGAGCATGATGAGTTGTCAATGCGGTTCCAGCAAATGTAAGTGCTACAATTGAAGGTACCTTATAAGTAAACTTTTTATTAATCATTAAACTGCCCCTTTAACAAAATTATTTAGTGTCATTATAATACGTCTAAAGTATGAGTTGTTTAATTTCATCATTTTGTAATATAAAATTAATCTTATTCAATGTCGGATAATTAAGAAAATATTAATTAAAGCGTTATAACGCTTTAATATTATATTGTTATAAAATTACACTGTGTTAAATGTTACAAATGATAAATGAAGTTTAAATGTAATTCTTTGATTAAGTTTATTTTAAAGATTTCTTCATGGTGATATGTTCAATACCTTCTTCCAAAAATACTGAACCATATGATAGATAACCTATTGATTCATAAAATGCTTGAGCGTGACATTGTGCATTAAGTTTTACTGTATCGTAACCTTCATCAACAGTGGCATGTTCTATGGCTTGCATGAGTTGTTTACCATACCCGTGTTTACGGTACTGCTTTAGAATAGCTACACGTTCTATTTTCGCTACATTATCTACATTTCTAAAGCGAGCTGTCGCAAAAGGGGTTCCGTGTTGGTCGTATCCAATAATATGTGTGGCGATGGTTTCAAACTCATCTATTTCATTTTCAATAGGTACGCCTTGTTCTTCTACAAAAACCTCTTTTCTAATGTCTAACGCATCATTCATCATTTTCTCGTTTATTACAATTTCAAACATATTTTTATCTCCTGACTTTTGATTATTAAAAAAACCCTACCGTTTATACGATAGGGTAGTGCTTACTGTGCATTTTTTCTAACGATTGCAGTATATTGCCAAAAAATACGCATTTGTGCAATATTCCAATTATTCATTCCCATTGTATAACCTGATGGTTTGAAAAGATGGACATCTGTTACTTCTAAAGCAGCTGCAATTAAATATTGGATAGGTATACTGATTTGTTTCATTGTTTCTGTAATACCGTTTTGATCATAAACCCATGTAAATGGCAATTCAGATTCAAATACATCTACTTTATCAAATATTTCTGGAAGGGCAACAATGTAACATGCACCGTCAACGACTGGATTTTCATCACTATCTTTATAGTAAATACGCAATGCTTCATAATTTTCACGATGTTCATGGTTTACATAGAAAAATTCATTTCTAAATAATGCCATATCTTTACTGTGAATCAATTGTTGTTCTAAAACATTGAACATCCCATTAACGTGTGCAAGTTTTTCATATGTTTTTCGCGACATCATTTGAGCTCCTTTCTACAGATTAATATTGGTTAGTAGGCACGTCTCCGGTAGGCGCTTGTTGTGAAGGTTCTGTGGATGGTGCCTGCTGTTGATTTACATCATTTTGCTGTTGTTGGTTAGCGTCTTGTTGTTGGTCAACGTCACTTTGTTGAGAATTTGATTGATCTTGACTTGAGTCATATTGTTGGCTGGTATTGTCTTGTGTTGAATCAGGCGACTCGGTAGAATTATTTTGTTCGGTAGATGTTGAATCTTGTTGATTGTCATTATCATCCGAGCTATCGTTTTGATTTTTACGCAATAAGCTCTTATCAATTTCTGTCTGTGGTACGAGTGTACCATAAAAATCTTTCACACGTTTATTTAAAAAGTCATCTTTATCTTTAATTTTTGGTAAACCTAAGTCTTTTCTTAATAAGTTAGATGTACTCATAATACTTTTAAGGCTAGGATTATAATAATAAATACCATCTAAATAATCATCTTCACCTTTAAGTTGCTTACTTTTAATATCGATATCATTTTGTAAATATTTAGTTGCTAATGCCTTTACTTCTTTGGAACTAAAATTATGTTTCGAATTATCGCCGACGATTTGAATGACATCGTCTAATTTATCAAATGAATCTAATTTTTGAGCTTTTGCGAATAATATCTTCAATAAGTCCATTTGTCTTTGACCACGTTTTAAATCAGAATCATGGTGTCTTGTTCTAGCTACAGCTAGCGCTTGATCACCATTTAATTTTTGGTAGCCCTTCTTGACTTTAATCTTTCCTGTATCATTCGTGTTGGGTTCATTTATATCGTATGGTACTTTATAGTATATGCCACCAAGTTCATTGACTGCATCTACGAATGCTTCCATATTAATTCTTACGTAATAATCAACTGGAACGTTTAGTGTTGCTTCTACTGAGTCCATTGAAGCAGTAGGGCCACCGTATGCGTGCGCATGTGTAATTTTATCGTAGAATCCGACCTTTGGAATATAACTAATTGTGTCTCGAGGAATGCTAAGCATTCTGATTTGGTTTTTATCTGCATTAAAAGTGGATAAAATCATTGCGTCTGTTCTTGAATGTTCAGTAGTTTGCCCATTTTTCTCACGCCCACTGTTTTCATCGATACCTAAAAATAAAATAGAAACCGGGTCTTTTGAAGGATTCACCTTTTCGCTACGAATATTAGATTGTCGCGAAGAATCTCCATTGTTAAATGAATTTTCAAAAGCACCTTGGGATGATTTTAATAAAATAACAGCAAATATTACTGGAACAACTACAAGAATTAAAGATAGAAATATTAAAAAATATTTAAAAAATTTATTCATGTTTGAAGCTCCCCATGCATATGATTTGTACATATTACTATATTTTTCTGAAAAGTTATAGTTCTTTTTAACTTTGTTAAATTATTGTAAAGAAGAAAATGTACTATAACTTATAATTTTATAACTAACATTAAAAAAATTCAACTAGGAATATAGTCGTAAATTTAAGAAATTTTGTTTAAGCTAAAAAATAGGGTCAAACAATAATTTTGCACAACTAAAATTTATTGTTAAATAATTGATGGCACGTCTGAAAAATGATTTCTTTAAAGACATACGATATAATGATACATATATTAATATTAAAATATGAAAATTATTATTAACCTTGTGTGATTGATATAAGGAGGAACTCAGAGAATGAAACAACTATGGTTAGATAAATTAGATGAGAGTTTAGTTAAACCATTTTATAATGAACAAACTGAAACAGAAAGAGCTGCAGCATTTGAAGGTGACTTAACGTTTGGTACTGCTGGCATAAGAAGTACATTTGGATTAGGTCCTGCTAGACTTAATGCATTTACAGTGCGTAAAGTTGCTTTGGGACTTGCACAGTACTTAAATGAGCAGGTAACAGGTGCGAATGTAGTCATTCATTTTGATACTAGATTATTATCTAAGGCATTTTCACAAGAAATGGCTAGTGTTTTAGCTCAGAATGGTGTAACGCCAATATTAGCAAAAGATTATAAGTCAACGCCTGAATTATCATTTGCAGTTAGACATTTAAAGGCTGATGCAGGCGTAATGATTACAGCGAGCCATAATCCTAAAAATTATAATGGTATTAAAATATATGACGCAAAAGGCGGCCAGTTGTTACCGGAACAATCAGAAGAACTCAGCTCATACATAAATCGTATACAAGCTCCTTTAGAAATTGAAAAAGGTGACTTCGAACAACAAGTCGAGCAAGAGCAAATTTTATATATTAATGAAGATTTAACTAATGCCTATAAAGAAAATGTAAAGCAACTTGTTGGTTCAATCGATATTAAAGATTCTAAAGTTGTTTTAACCAGTCTACATGGTACAAGTTTACCAGTTGTATCCGAGATATTATCAGAACTTGAATACAATAATTATGTTATAGAGACAGAACAATCGTTACCGGATGGTAATTTTCCAACTGTTGCAATTGCGAATCCTGAAGATGAAGCAGCGTTTGAGCGTGGTTTAGCATTGGCAAATGAAACTGATGCACAATTGATTATTGCGACAGATCCAGATGCTGATCGTCTTGGATTTATTGAACGATATGATGATCATAATTATCGTTATTTCAATGGTAATGAAATAGGCTTGTTATTAATGAAATTAAGATTTCAAGATTTAGCTGATGCAAATAAGTCTCAATTTATTATTAAATCAATCGTTACAAGTGAATTAGCAGAAAGATTAGCGCTTGCATTAGATGTTGAAGTAAATAATGTCTTAACTGGCTTTAAATTTATATCTAATCTTTTAGAAGAGAAGGAAAATAATAATGAACAACAACTATTACTAGCATTTGAAGAAAGTCATGGTTACTTAGCACAAACGATCTCAAGAGATAAAGATGCAATTCAGATTGTACCTCTATTAATTAAGTATAAGAATTTGCTTGCTAATAATGGTTTGACATTCAAAGATGAGATGGAAGATATTTATAAAAATATTGGTACATTTAAAGATAGAACACTGGCACCATCTTTTGAAGGATCAGAAGGTGTCGAAAAAATTAATCGTATTATGAATTACTTTAGAAATAATGAACTTTCAACTTTATGTGGTTTAGAAGTTAAAAAGGTTGAAGATTATGAATCCGGTTATTTAACAGATAAAATAAAGGGAACAACAGAATCATTAACACTTCCTAAAGCTAATTTAATCAGATTTGTTTTTGATGAAGGATTCATTGCATTAAGACCGTCAGGTACAGAACCAAAAATGAAAATTTATTTCTCTTTAAATGTAGAAGATATCGATAAAATATCAACTGAATTTGTGAATCAATATATTGATTCAATAAAATAAAACGTATAGAGGCAACATGAATGACAACAAGAACAATTATACGTACAATTATTGCAGTTTTTTTGATCACTGGCATTTTCCTAATGGCTTATTACACTAGCATACAGGTATTTCACAACAAAAATGAAACACGCACCACGAATAAACAGCAACAGAATTTAGTTAGAAAAAATAATGAATCACATATAGCCTTAAAGCTTCCGACAGTTATGAGTAATGCTCCGCAAATTAAGGATATTGATCATTATTTGAGTGAAAATGAATATAACGGAACGGCAACAATATATGAAAATGGCCAATTGAAGTTAAACAAAGGTTACGGTTTGCAAAACTTTACAAAAAATCGGACGAATAAGCCCGACACAATGTATTTAACTGGCTCTGTACAAAAACTAACAACTGGTATAATGATTAAGCAACTTGAAGAAGAACATAAAGTTGATATAAATCAATCTATCGAAACGTATATACCATGGTTTAAAACAGATAAACCAATTACCGTCAAACAGTTAATTTTTCATAAGAGTGGTTTAGCAAAATATAAGCCTAACTTAAAATACAAAAAGTTAGATGATGCTGTCACTGCGATTCACAAACAAGGCATAGATGAGGCGTATTATAATAAGTATCGTTATAATGATGCGAATTATTTAGTGCTTGCACAAATTATCGAAACGATCACTGGTAAATCTTTCGAGGAGAATTTTGATCAACGTTTGTTAAAACCATTACATTTACAACATACTGCATTTTACAATAATCCAAATTTCAAGCATAAAATGGCAACGGGTTATAAATTAAATGAAGGTAGTGAGCAACCACATGCGCAACGTACGAAATATTTAAATCATTATTATGGTGCGGGTAATCTTTATATGACGCCGCTAGATATGTGTAAATTAGTCTATGGATTACAAAACAATCAATTTTTCAATAGCCAAGTGACAGGACCATTAATTCATGAAAGCTACACAAAGTCGTATCCAATTCCTTATAGATATGGTTTTTATACTTTTGCTGATAAGAATAGGATAAATGGTAAGTTTTTTGGACAGACGTTCACAGTATATTTTAATAATCGTTATATCATTGTATTAGGTTCTAACTATGAGACATTTGATTTTAAAAATGAAAATTTATTAGAATATATATACAAAAATATTTTGAATCAGATCGGTACTTATAATGAGGTGGGTGTTCCTTATCAAGTGGGCAATCAATAACTTTATGTAAGTATTTATGATGAAACAAAACAAAAGGTTAAGACAATGAGATAAAATTGTCTTAACCTTTTTGTATATAATTAGTATATTAGATGCAATGTTGGAGGGAATCTATAAATAAATTTTTGAAAATTTCAGGATCAATTGATAATACAACAGTACAATTTGGCTGTGGTGATTTAAAATCAGTCACAGTTGCACCTTTAGTTAATTGGCCTGATACTTCTATTTGTACATTTGCTTGAGCTGTTTCAAATTTGTCAGGATGTAATAAATAGAGAATGGTATAAGCATCATAAACGTTTGTACCTTTCTCAAAATCATCGCCACGATAATGTCTGAATAATTGATGTAACATTTTGCCAGTTTGATTTAACTGATTTAATTGATTAACAGTAGCATGACTGAGTGTAGAACTTCTAGCAACATCTAGACCAACCATAGTAATGGGTAGGTTTGAATTAAAGACAATTTGTGCAGCCTCAGGGTCACAGAATATATTAAATTCTGCTAATGGTGTGATATTTCCTCGACCAGCACTGCCGCCCATGAGCACTATTTGACGGATATGTTGTTTTACTTCTGGATATGTAGAGACTAGTAGTGCAATATTCGTAAGCGGTCCAATAGGTACAAGTGTGATAGGGGTGTCACTTTGTAACAGTAATGCTTTCATTGCTTCTACAGCATGAATATCACTTATGGTCGATTGATCAATAGCAGGGAAGTCATAACCATTCATGCCAGACTCACCATGGACAACACTTGCATCAACGATATCTGTTAACAATGGATGCGCAGCGCCTTGATAAACCGGTACATCGCTATTGAAAAATTGTTTGAGTTTCAATGCATTTGCAGTAGTTTTATCAATGCCTACATTTCCATTAACTGTGGTAATCATTTTTACATCTAATTCAGGATGGTTCAGCGCAATGCTAATGGCAGCAGCATCATCTATACCTGGATCAGTATCAATAATAATTGGTAATTTATTAGACATTATAAATAGCCTCCTATAATAAGAATAAAATATTTTGCTTATAATATTATTTTACAATGAAATAAAGAATAAATGTTGTGAAGCACTTTAAATCATAACAATAAAAAAAGACTTCTCCGAAGAGAAGTCTTTTACTTTGGATTATAAGTGACTTGAGTGTCCACCTTGCATAACCCAGTACGTACCAATAACAGTGATTAAAGTAATGATAATCGCAAATACTACTTTGAATCCTTGGACGTTACCGTCTTTACCTTCAGTTAAGTGCATGAACATTAATAATTGAACAGCTGCTTGAATGAAAGCAAATCCGAAAATAATTGTAATCTTAGCGTTCAATGACATTGAAGTATACAATGTTACGAATATTGCTAAGATAGTTAGAACGATAGAAGCGATAAAGCCTACAGTGTGTTTTACTATTGTATTCATCCGCTATACACCATCCCTATCATATATACGGCAGTGAAGATGAAAATCCACACAACATCTAAAAAGTGCCAGTATAAACTTACTATAAATAATTTAGGAGCATTATCTTTATTTAACCCTCGCATTGCAATTTGGATTAATAAACATGTAATCCAAACAATACCTAATGAAACGTGGGCACCATGTGTTCCTAATAGAATAAAGAAACTAGACCAATAAGAACCAATAGTTGGATTAACACCTTCATGTGCATAGTGAGCAAATTCATAGATTTCAAAACCAACGAACACTACACCAAGCAATACAGTGATAATCATCCAAATCATCATTAGTTTTTGCTTTTCTTGTCTCATGTAGTAAATTGCAATACCACAAGTATAAGAACTGATTAATAACGAGAATGTCATTATCAATACAAGTGGTAATTCAAATAACTCAGTAGTCATTTTACCAGCATAGTCGCCACCATGTTGTAATGTCAGTAAAGCTGCAAATAACGTACCAAATAATGAGAATTCTGCTGTAAGGAAAATCCAAAAGCCAAGTTTATTCAAATTACCTTCATGCGAACGAGAATCTATTGTGTTAGCATCATGACTCATGACTTACAGCCTCCCTTTCTTTTATACGTGCTTCACGTAAACGTTTTTCAGTTTCAGCAACTTCTTCTGCATGGATATGGTAACCATGGTCGACTTGGAAACTGCGGTAAATCATTGTTCCGAAGATACCAATTAAGCAAAGAATTGCTGGAATGATAGTTTCAAATATTAAGAAGAAACCACCAATCGTCATAAAGATACCCATCCATAAACCAACAGCAGTGTTGTTAGGCATATGAATATCTTTGTAATTATGGTTGTCTAAATAATGACGACCGTGTTCTTTCATATCAACAAATGTATCATAGTCATTCCAATCTGGAGTGATTGCGAAGTTGTATTTAGGTGGAATTGCTGATGCAGTAGACCACTCTAAAGTACGACCTAAACCATCCCAGTTATCACCAGTTGCTTCACGTGGTGCTTTGAAGAAACTGTATACGATACTTGCTACTAAGAACATGAAGCCTAATGCCATTAATAGGGCACCGATAGTTGAGATTACGTTTAATAACCACCAACCATCTTCTGGCATATAAGTGTATAAACGACGAGGCATACCATCTAATCCAAGTACGAATTGTGGTAAGAAACAAACGTTAAATCCGATCATGAATAACCAGAAACACCATTTGTTTAATGTCTCATTTAATTTATAACCAGTCATCTTAGGATACCAGAAGATTAAAGCACCAAGACAGGCAAATACAACACCAGTAACTAATGTGTAGTGGAAGTGTGCCACTAAGAAATAAGTATTATGGTATTGATAGTCTGCTGCAGCCATCGCTAACATTACACCAGTAACCCCACCTAATAAGAAGTTAGGGATGAAGGCTAATGAGAATAACATTGGCGATTCAAAACTAATACGACCTTGGTATAAAGTGAACAACCAGTTAAATAGTTTAACACCGGTTGGTATACCAATTAACATTGTTGTAATTGAGAAGAATGAGTTAATCAATGCACCATTACCCATTGTGAAGAAATGGTGAACCCAAACTAAGAAACTTAAGAATGCAATACCTGCAGTTGCCCACACCATGCTTTGGTGTCCAAATAAACGTTTACGAGCAAATGTAGGAATGATCTCAGAATATATACCAAATGCCGGTAGGATAACGATATATACTTCAGGGTGCCCCCATACCCAGAAGAAGTTAGCCCATAACATTGGCATACCACCGTCAGCAACGGTGAAGAATGCTGTTCCAAAAATTCTGTCTGTAGTGAATAATGCTAAAGCAACTGTTAACACAGGGAATGCCAAGATAACAATCAATGCAGTGATAAAAGTTGTTACAGTGAACATTGGCATTTCCATAAATTTCATTGTAGGTGATTTACATCTAAGTATTGTTACGAAGAAGTTAATACCTGTCATTAATGTTCCGATACCAGAAATCTGGATTGCTATTAGGTAATAGTTAACCCCAGGTCCTGGACTAAATTCTCCGGCAAGTGGAGCATAGTTTGTCCAACCAGCAGCAGGTGATCCACCTACGATAAATGAAAGGTTGAATAAAATCATACCTGCGAAGAATAACCAGAAACTAATACTGTTCAATACAGGGAATGCAACGTCGCGTGCACCAATTTGTAATGGTACAACTACGTTCCATAAACCAAATACGAAAGGCATTGCCATAAAGATAATCATGATAACGCCGTGCGTACTAAAGATTTCGTTATAGTGGTTTGATTCTAAGAATTTATTATCTGGAATTGTTAATTGAGCACGAATAAGTAATGCGTCAATACCACCACGAACGAACATTAATACTGCACAGATTAGGTACATTGCACCAATCTTCTTATGGTCGACAGATGTGAACCATTCTTTGTAAAGATATTTCCATAACTTGAAGTAAGTAATTACTGCGATCACACCGATAACTAAGAATGGCGCACCAATTTGTGCCATTGTAATCATCCAGTTACCATGAACGATCAATTGATCCCATGGAAAATTCATTAATGTCCACCTCCATGCTCTTGATCTTTGTTCTCAATTTTAGATGCTTCTTTATCTTTAGCACCTTTTGAGATTTTTTCCATTTCGTCCATATTATGTGATTCATCTTTCTTGAATTTACCATCATATGGCTCTTTGTTGCCTAAGATCATGGCTTTCATACCATGACGTTCGTAGTTAGCGTTTGTAATCTGCGGTTTACGTGCAGGTTGATCCGGTTTATCTAAGATATCCTCTGTAATTTGTTTTTCAGAGTTGAAGTTTGGATCTTTTTGTACGTAATTATAGCGATCATAAGCATAGAAGATATACTCAGGATCTGCAGCAGGGTCAACAAACGCCATGTGCGTACCACTGAAAGTTAAGTTTTTATTTTCAGTAGTAGGTAAAAGTTGCTTGTCAAATGTATCTTGATCTAATACTTTTTGACTTTGAGCATCTTTAACCCAATCCTTGAATTTACTTTGACTTACTGAGTGAACGTCAAATGTTTGACGAGCGAAACCTTCACCATTGAAGTTTGAGTTACGACCTCTGAACGTACCTTCTTTATCAGCAGTTAACGTCCAGTCCATCGTCATACCAGTCATCGCGTATTTCTGACCACCTAATTGTGGAATCCAGAAACTAGTCATCATATCCATAGATTGGAGTTTAAAGATAACCGGGCGATCTTTCGGAATAGTTAAGTGATTAACTGTTTCGATTTTTTCTTCAGGGTAACTAAAGAACCATTTATAACCAGCACTCGTAGCGTAAACAACAAGTGGGTCATCTTCTTTAGCCGGTGGTTTTTCGTATTCGTAAAGTGATTTAACCGTTGGAATGGCTAAAGCAATTACGATAATCACAGGAACAATAAACCAAATTGTTTCAAGTAAAGAGTTGTGGTGCATTTTACCAGATTCTGATGTATTTCCTATTCTGTATTTGAATAAGAACACAGCGAACATGATAAGCACCGCGGCAATAATAACAAGCATGAAGATGATTGAATAAATAATCAAGAACTTCGAGTCACTTGCCATCGGCCCTTTTGGGTTTAAAACTTCTACATTGGAACAGCCACTAAGTAAAATTAGTGAGCCAAAGAGTAGAAGCAAAGACTTAAATTTTGACACTTTTTTGACCTCCTAATACTACAATTGTAGGGCTTACCATCAATTTTAAGATATTACGCAATATTTACAAGTCTTTCTGAGGAAAAAATTATTGTAAAATTAAAACAAGCCCAACAGACTCAAGGTCTGACGGGCTTTTAAAGATTTGTTAAAATTATGTGTACATTTTGTGAAAAGTGCCATATTTTAATATAATTGATAATTTTAGTTGTTTATATAGGTATATTGGAAGCAATTTAACGTAATTTAGTTGATTATTTTACTTCTATATAATGTGTTGATTTTCCAATTGCACCATCTGAATCTTCGACTTTATAAACGACTTTATATTTTCCTGGCTTTGAAGTATCAATATCACCATCTACAGTTATTTTATGTGTCAGGTCGCCATCTTCTTTGTCAAACGCACGGACACCTTTTAATGGTTGATATGCGTCTCCCTTATGTATAATTGTATCTTTTGTACCTTTTAATTCTGGAATAGAGTTATCAGTAGCTTCTGCGCTTAGGTTAGGTGTAACAAGCGTTGCGGAAACACCTAATGCTGATAAAGACTGTAATAATTTGTTCATAACGCTAACCTCCGAATGAAAGCCATTGATTTATTTAACTTAACTATACTGTAATCTACGTTTAAAATCATCATACTATAGTCTTAATATACCGTACGACTTTAAATTTAAATGAAAATTTCAGTTAAAATTTAGTAAATTGAACTTTTTGTGAAATTTATCACGTAAACCTTTCAAATGTAAATTAATTGTATTAAACTAATTTGTGAAAGAAAGAATAAATGGCTAGGGGAGTGTCAAGTATGTTAACAGAGAACGAAAAAGCAATTATTAAAGAAACAGTACCAGTATTACAAGAAAAGGGTACAGAAATCACGTCATTTTTCTACAAAAGAATGTTTAATCAACATCCAGAATTAAAAAATATGTTTAACCAAACGAATCAAAAGAGAGGACTTCAATCCACAGCATTAGCTCAAAGTGTATTAGCTGCTGCATTAAACATTGAAGATTTAACGCGTATTTTACCAGTAGTAAAAGAGATTGCATATAAGCATTGTGCGCTACAAGTACCGCCAGCAGGTTATGACATAGTTGGTGAAAATTTAATTGCTGCAATTGAACATGTGCTAAGTTTGGAAAATGATAATCCAATCGTTCAAACTTGGACAAAAGCTTATGGTGAAATTGCAAATGTGTTTATCTCAGTTGAAAAAGAAATATATGAACAAATGGCATGGAGTGGTTTCAAACCATTCGAACTCATTGATATAGAACGAGTTACTGACAATATTAAGTTATTTACGATTAAATCAACTGAAATAGATTTAAGTCAATTTGAGCCAGGACAATATATCACGGTAGATGTTGAGAGTGAGAAATTACCATATCGTGCAAAACGTCATTATTCTATTGTAGAAGGTAATGTTGATCAATTAAGTTTTGCTGTTAAAAGAGATGTTACAGAGAATAATGAGGGAGAAGTTTCAACAATTTTACACGATGAGTTCAAAGTTGGTGATATGATTAATTTATCTGCACCAGTTGGTGACTTTGCATTAAATAATGTGTCTAAACCACAATTGTTTATCGGTTCTGGAATCGGTGTAACACCATTAGTGCCAATGTTTAGACACGTTGTATCTAGTCAAGGAACAGCACAATTCATTCAAAACACGAATGATATTGACCAAATTCCATTCCAAGATAAGCTATCTGAAATTGCAAATAATGAAGATAATGCTAATTATATCATTCACGACAAAAACCAAAATGGTTATATCGATGCTGAATATTTAAAACAGTATTTAACAGATGATACAGAAATTTATGTTTGTGGTGGAACAGAGTTCTTGAAATCTATCATCGGTATATTAAAAGAAATTGGAGTAGCAACTGAGCGTGTACATTTTGAATCATTTATTCCAAAATTAAGTGTCGGAGTATAATATATAATTTATATAACGTTAAAACCAAGTTAACCCTTTAAAAATGATATATAGAAGTGACTGGGAATTAAATCTCAGAAAAATGCCCCCAAAGATTAAAGTAATCTCTTGGGGGGGCATTTTTATAGTAAAAACAATCATTATTTGTTTGGTACGAATAGGTTATGATGTTCGAAATGCCAAACATTTGTGTAGCTAATAATAAAAGGAAAAGGCAATTTCTATCACATTCGATAGAAATTGCCTTTTTAACTGGATAAATATCTTAACATCCAGACTATTATCTTACTCAATACCTCTACGTAATTTTTCTGCAATTAATGTATTATTTAATACCATTGTGATTGTCATTGGACCGACGCCACCTGGAACTGGTGTGATTGCACCGGCAATTTCTTTCACTTCATCATACTCGACGTCGCCTTTTAATTTACCATTTTCATCAGGTGTATTTCCGACATCAATAACAACAGCACCTTCTTTAACATCATCCTTTGTAACGAGACCAGGTCTACCAACGGCACTTACAATAATATCTGCATCTTTTAAATGTTTATGCATGTCTTTTGTTCTTGAATGAAGAATCGTAACAGTCGCATTTTTTTGTAGCAATAATTTTGATACTGGTTGTCCAACAATATGGCTACGTCCAATAATTACTGCTTCTTTACCTTCAATATCGATATCTGCATGATTTAATATTTCCATAATACCTAAAGGTGTACAAGGTACAAACGTTTGCTCATCGATATAAAGTTTACCAATATTTTCAGGATGGAATCCATCAACGTCTTTTGCTGGGTTGATTGCTTCTAAAACCTTTTGTTCACTCACTTGTTTAGGGAGCGGTACTTGTACTAATATACCACTTACTGTTTCATCTTCGTTTAAGCGTTTAAGTTCTCCAAGAACTTCCGCTTCAGTAGCAGTTTCATCTAAATGGACGATTTCTGAAATCATACCAATTTTTTCTGCGGCTTTCTTTTTAGAATTAACATAACTTTGACTCGCGCCATCATTACCAACAAGGATAACTGATAACTTTGGAGTGAAACCTTTCGCTTGTAATGCTTCAACTTGATCTTTTAGACCTTGTCTATAATCTTTTGCAATTTGTTTTCCATCTAATATTTTTGCGACCATGTAAATATGTCCTCCTCGAATGTTTAAACTTCACTTAACTTCCTTAACTTAACTTTAACATAAAACACAGCATAAATTTCAACCAAAAGACGTAGATTGAGTTATTTTTTTATAATAAAGTTCGATTTTTGATTGAAAAAGCATAGTTTAGTTGTTATGCTATATCTGTAATATACAACTATTAGCAGTATTATTTCAAATATCTGAAAGGGTGTTCAACTTGAAAGTGGTAGTCATTATGGGTAGTTCTTCTGATTGGGAAACAATGAAAGAGAGTTGCCAAATGTTAGACCAATTTGGAATACCGTACGATAAAAAAGTAGTTTCCGCACATCGTACGCCTCAATTAATGTTTGAATTTTCAAATGAAGCGAGAGCGAATGGTTATGATGTCATTATTGCAGGTGCTGGAGGCGCAGCGCATTTACCAGGAATGGTAGCCTCTATGACAACATTGCCAGTCATTGGTGTGCCTATCGAATCGAAGAGTTTAAAAGGGCTGGATTCTTTACTCTCAATCGTGCAAATGCCAGGTGGTATCCCAGTCGCTACAACAGCAATTGGTAAAGCTGGTGCGAAAAATGCCGGAATACTTGCAGCCAGAATGTTAAGTATCGGTAATGAAACAATCCAAAAGAATTTGGAAAATTATGAAAAATCGTTAGTCGAGAAAGTGAGTGAAATGCAGCATGATCTTCAATAAGTTAAAATTCGGCTCAACAATTGGCATCATAGGCGGAGGTCAATTAGGTAAGATGATGGCACAATCCGCACAAAAAATGGGTTATAAAGTTATTGTTTTAGACCCAGATGCTGATTGTCCATGTCAACATGTTGCGCATCAATTTATCAATGCAAACTATGATGATTTAGCAGCTTTGGAGTCATTAGGAGAAGCATCAGATGTCATCACTTATGAATTTGAAAATATTTCAGCTAACCAACTACAAACACTAGTCTCAAAATATAACGTTCCTCAAGGTTATGAAGCAATCCAATTGTTACAGGATAGATTAACCGAAAAAGAAACATTACAAAAAGCAAATACTCAAATTGCGCCGTTTGTACAATTAACAGAAAAAAATGACATAACTCAGGCTGTAGCAGAAATTGGTTATCCGTTTATCGTTAAGACACGATTTGGTGGCTATGACGGTAAAGGACAAATTTTAGTCAGAGATGAAATGGATTTAGAAGAAGCACAAGAACTCATTTCGAATCAAGAATGTGTTGCAGAGAAGTATTTAGATTTGTATAAAGAAGTTTCTTTAACAGTAACAATCGGAAATGACAATCAAATTACTTATTTCCCATTACAAGAAAATGAACATCAAAATCAAATATTATTTAAAACAATTGTTCCTGCACGTGTAGACAAAGAACAGGAAGCGCGTAATGAAGTTAACAAGATAATCGAAAAGATTCATTTTGTTGGTACATTCACTGTAGAGTTCTTTATCGATACTGACAATAAACTCTATGTTAATGAAATTGCGCCAAGACCACATAACTCAGGTCATTATTCAATAGAAGCTTGTGATTATTCGCAATTTGATAGTCATATATTGGCAATTACTGGTCAAAAATTACCTGAGTCTATCGAACTTTTAAAACCAGCTATAATGATGAATTTATTAGGCAGAGATTTAGATATTTTAGAGGATCAATTTTCAGAACACCCAGAATGGCATGTCCACATATATGGTAAGAACGTACGTAAACCAGATAGAAAGATGGGTCATTTAACCGTACTAACAGATGATATTGAACAACAAGAAGTAGACTTGCTACACAAATTTGAAGGGAGACATCACTAATGTCCTTGTTATATGAAGGAAAAGCGAAACGTATCTATTCAACTGATACAGAAAATGTATTAAGAGTTGAGTATAAAGATGAAGTTACTGCAGGTAACGGTGCCAAAAAAGATCATATCGAAGGTAAAGGTCGTCTGAACAACCAAATCACTTCAAGAATATTTGACTATATTAAAAAAGAAGGAATTGGTAGTCATTTTATTGAACAAATTTCTGAAACAGAACAACTTGTTGAAGCTGTAGAAATAATTCCGTTAGAAGTGGTGGTAAGAAATATTGCAGCTGGATCAATTACAAAGCGTTTAGGCTTTGATAAAGGTCATGTATTTGAGACACCTTTAGTTGAATTCTTCTATAAGAATGATGATTTAAATGATCCGCTTATTACTGAAGATCACATTGGTTTATTAAATCTTGCAAGTGAGTCTGAAGTAGAAGTTTTAAAGCAATCTGCTAAAGCCATCAATGCTAAATTAGTACAATTAATGGATGAAATGGGATTGAGATTAGTAGACTTTAAAATCGAATTTGGTAGAACGCAAGACGGACGTGTGATCCTTGCAGATGAAATTTCACCTGATACATGTCGTATTTGGGATAAAAATAGTGATACTAACTTTGACAAAGACGTATATCGTGAAGACACTGGTTCAATTATTGAAACTTATCAAACATTTTTAAATAAACTGGAGGCATTATAATAATGAAAACTATCGAATTACACATCACATTACAACCACAGGTATTAGATACACAAGGGCAAGCTTTAAATCGTGCGGTTCATGATTTAGGTTATAAACAAGTTAATGATATTCGTGTAGGTAAAGTCTTATATATGACAGTAGATGAGGCTACAGATGAAGCGGTTCATAATGTTATTACTACTTTAAGTGAAAAATTATTTGCCAATACAGTTATTGAAGAATATAGCTATAAAGTGTTGGAAGAAGGAGAGAAAGCATAATGAAATTTGCAGTGCTTAAATTTCCAGGCTCTAACTGCGACAGAGATATGTATAATGCAGCTTTAAAAACAGGTGTAGAGGCTGATTACGTTGATTATAGAAATACATCATTAGCTGGATATGACGGCGTACTAATTCCAGGTGGTTTCTCATTCGGTGATTATTTACGTTCAGGTGCAATGGCGAGTGTTGCTCCAATTATTAATGAAGTAAAACGCTTTGCAGATGAAGGTAAGCCAGTGCTAGGAGTTTGTAATGGGTTTCAAATTTTGACAGAAATAGGACTGTTACCAGGCGCTTTATTGCACAATGATTCACATTTGTTTGTAAGCAGAAATGAATCGTTAAAAATTGTTAATAACCAAACACCATTCACTAATTTATACGAAGAAAATGAAGATGTTATTTATCCAGTAGCCCATGGTGAAGGTCACTACTATTGTACTGATGCAATGTATAAAGATTTAGAAGCTAATAATCAAATCATTTTAAAATATAATGAAAATCCTAATGGTTCATATAATGACATTGCAGGAATCGTCAATGAACAAGGTAATGTTTGTGGAATGATGCCTCATCCAGAGCGTGCAATTGAATCAATCTTAGGTACAGATAGTGGCGTGAAATTATTTGAAGCAATGGTAAATAGTTGGAGGGAACAAAATGTCTAAATTTATTGAACCTAGTGCAGAGGAAATTAAGTTAGAAAAACTATATCAAGATATGGGTTTAAGTGATAAAGAATATGATAAAGTGTGTGAAATTCTAGGTCGTGAACCAAATTTTACTGAAATAGGTATTTTTTCTGTAATGTGGAGTGAACATTGTTCGTATAAACATTCGAAACCTTTCTTAACGCAATTCCCAACTTCAGGTAGTCATGTATTAATGGGACCAGGTGAAGGTGCAGGCGTAGTTGATATTGGCGATGAACAAGCAGTTGTTTTTAAAGTTGAATCACATAACCATCCTTCAGCAGTCGAACCTTATCAAGGTGCTGCTACAGGTGTTGGTGGTATTATCAGAGACATTGTATCGATAGGTGCAAGACCAATTAATTTACTTAATAGTTTGCGCTTTGGTGAATTATCAGAAAAGCAAAATCGCCGTTTATTACGTGGTGTTGTTGCAGGTATAGGTGGTTATGGTAACTGTATCGGTATTCCAACTACAGCTGGTGAAATTGAATTTGATGATCGTTATGATGGTAATCCTTTAGTAAATGCGATGTGTGTCGGAATTATCGATCACGATATGGTACAAAAAGGTACAGCTAAAGGTGTTGGCAACTCAGTCATCTATGTAGGTTTAAAAACAGGTAGAGATGGTATCCATGGTGCGACATTTGCTTCTGAAGAATTGAGTGAAGATAGTGAGAGTAAACGTCCTTCAGTACAAATCGGTGATCCATTTGTAGGTAAAAAATTAATGGAAGCAACACTAGAAGCAATTACATTTGATGAGCTTGTAGGTATTCAAGATATGGGTGCTGCTGGTTTAACTTCTTCATCATCGGAAATGGCGGCCAAAGGTGGAAGCGGCTTACATTTACAACTTGAAAAGGTGCCAACACGTGAACAAGGTATCTCGCCATATGAAATGATGCTTTCTGAAACACAAGAACGTATGTTATTAGTTGTTGAAAAGGGAACAGAAGATAAATTTTTAGAATTATTTGATAAACATGAATTAGATAGTGCAGTTATTGGTGAAGTAACAGATACAGATCGCTTTGTATTGTCTTATGAAGGAGAAGTATATGCTGATATCCCAGTTCAACCACTATCTGATGAAGCACCAGTATATGTATTAGAAGGTGAAGCACCTGAGTATAATAATGAAAAGAATGACTATAGTAATGTAGACGTTAATCATGTATTTGAGCAGCTGTTACAACATCCAACAATTGCTTCTAAGCGCTATTTATATGAACAATACGATCAACAAGTCGGTGCTAATACAATTGTAAAACCAGGCTTACAAGCTTCTGTTGTGCGTGTTGAGAATACGAAGAAAGCTATTGCATCTACAATTGACGGTGAAGCAAGATATGTATTCAATAACCCATATGAAGGTGGGAAAATGGTCGTTGCAGAAGCGTATCGTAATTTAATTTCGGTGGGTGCAACACCATTAGCTATGACAGACTGTTTAAACTATGGTTCACCTGAAAAGAAAGAAATTTATCAACAATTAGCCGATTCAACTAAAGGTATGGCTGAAGCATGTGAAGTATTAAGTACTCCAGTTGTATCTGGGAACGTGTCATTATATAACGAAACACGAGGCACTTCAATATTCCCAACACCTGTCGTAGGTATGGTTGGATTAATTGAAGACATTGATTTCTTAAATGATTTCACACCAAAAGCGAACGACAAGGTATATTTAGTTGGTGATACAAAGGATGATTTTGGTGGAAGTCAAATAGAGAAATTATTATATAAAGAAGTAAATCATGAATTTGAAGCAATTGATTTATCAGATGAAGTTAAAAAAGGTGAAGCAATTAAATCGGCTATTCGTTCGGGTGTCGCATCTCATGTACAAACAGTTGGTAAAGGTGGATTATTACTAACTTTAGCAAGATTCAGCGCACACTATCGTTTAGGTTTAGATGTAAATGTAAACCTATCAAATGGACAATTATTCAGTGAAACACAAGGTCGATACATTGTAATTGCTAAAGAAGGTCAAACACTTGATATTGATAATGCTGTAGAGATTGGTTCAATTACTGATAATGGCCAATTCAATGTTGCTAATAATGACATTAAGGTATCACGAGAAGTTTCAAATCTCAATGAAATATGGGAAGGAGCTATTCCTAAATGTATGACATCAGTGGATTAAATGAAGAGTGTGGCGTATTCGGTATTTGGAATCACCAAGAAGCGGCACAACTAACATATATGGGATTGCATAGTTTACAACATCGTGGTCAAGAAGGGGCTGGCATCGTTTGTTCCAATGGGGAGAACCTCATTGGTGAACGTGGCCTAGGTCTATTAACAGAAGCAATTTCTGATACTCAATTAGAATCATTTAAATCATATCAACATGCAATTGGACATGTTCGCTATGCTACATCAGGAAATAAAGGAATTGAGAATATTCAACCATTTTTATATCACTTTTATGATATGAGTGTTGGTGTTTGTCATAATGGTAATTTAATCAATGCACAAAGCTTAAGAAGATCTCTAGAACATCAAGGTTCAATTTTCCATTCGTCATCAGATACAGAAGTAATTATGCATTTAATTCGTCGTAGTAAAGCACCAACATTTGAAGATGCTTTACAAGAAAGTTTAAGAAAAATTAAAGGCGGATTTACTTTTGCATTATTAACTAAGGATGCTTTATATGGCGCTGTTGACCCAAATGCAATTAGACCGCTTGTAGTTGGTAAAATGAAAACAGGTGCATATATAATAGCAAGTGAAACTTGCGCAATTGATGTACTTGGTGCGGAATTTGTTCGAGATATTCATGCAGGAGAATATGTTGTCATTAACGACGATGGTATCAGAGTTGAATCATATACACGACATACAACGACTGCAATTTCAGCAATGGAATACATTTATTTTGCTAGACCAGATTCTACAATTGCAGGAAAAAATGTACATGCAGTAAGAAAGCAATCTGGTAAACAGTTAGCAACAGAGAGCCCAGCACCCACAGCTGATATGGTCATTGGTGTACCAAACTCATCTCTATCAGCAGCATCAGGTTATGCTGAAGAAAGTGGTTTGCCTTATGAAATGGGCTTAGTTAAGAATCAATATGTTGCAAGAACATTTATTCAACCTACTCAAGAATTACGCGAACAAGGTGTTAGAGTTAAATTATCAGCAGTTAAAGATATTGTTCATGATAAGAATATTGTCTTGGTAGATGATTCAATTGTACGTGGTACAACGAGTAGACGTATCGTTCAAATGTTGAAAGATGCAGGTGCAAACGAAGTTCATGTACGTATCGCATCACCAGAATTTATGTTTCCTAGCTTTTATGGTATTGATGTATCAACAACGGCAGAGTTAATTTCAGCCAATAAATCACCAGAAGAAATTAGAGATTATATTGGTGCAGATTCTTTATCTTATTTAAGTGTTGATGGTCTAATCGATTCTATTGGACTTGATCAAGATGTACCATATAGTGGGTTATGTGTAGAAAGCTTTACAGGTGACTACCCTGCTGGATTATATGACTATGAAGAAGAATATGTGAAGCATTTAAGTGAACGCCAAAAAACATACTTGAAAAATAATAAACAATATTTTGATAAAGAGGGGAATATTCATGTCTAAAGCATACCAACAAGCAGGTGTTGATATAAACGCAGGTTATGAAGCAGTAGAACGTATGTCTAGTCACGTCAAACGAACAATGCGTAAAGAAGTACTTGGAGGACTTGGTGGCTTTGGAGCTACATTTGACCTTTCACAATTAAATATGAAAGCACCTTTACTCGTATCAGGTACAGATGGTGTGGGTACGAAATTAAAATTAGCTATCGATCATAACAAGCATGACACGATTGGTGTGGATGCAGTTGCAATGTGTGTCAATGATATTTTAACAACAGGTGCTGAACCACTTTATTTTCTAGATTATATTGCAACAAACAAAGTGGTACCGGAAGTTATTGAACAAATTGTTAAAGGCGTTAGTGACGGATGTGAGGAAACAAACACTGCACTTATTGGTGGTGAAACTGCCGAAATGGGTGAAATGTATCACGAAGGTGAGTATGATTTAGCTGGATTTGCTGTAGGTGCTGTTGAAAAGGACGAATATATTGATGGCAGTAATGTTAAACCTGGTCAAGTGATTATTGGTCTAGAGTCTAGTGGTATCCATTCAAATGGCTATAGCTTAGTTAGGAACCTTATTAAAAAATCAAACGTTGATTTACAAGAAAAATTTGACGCTCAACGTACTTATTTAGAAACATTTTTAGAGCCGACACGTCTCTATGTAAAACCAGTTCTTGCTGTAAAGGAAGCTATTAAAATTAATGCGATGACACATATCACTGGTGGTGGTTTCTATGAAAATATTCCTAGAGCATTGCCTGAAGGTGTTACTGCAAAAGTAGATACAACTTCATTCCCAACATTACCGATATTTGATTGGTTGCAACAACAAGGCGAAATCGAAACAGCTGAAATGTATAATGTTTTTAATATGGGTATCGGATTTACAATTATCGTTGAAGCACAAGATGCCGATAAAGCATTAGCAATATTAAAAGAGCATGATGTTAAAGCATATAAAATTGGTGAAATTGTTGAAGGCACAGAGCCAATTCAATTAACGGGGGTATAAAATGACCAAAATAGCAATTTTCGCGTCTGGTTCTGGAAGTAATTTTGAAAGTATAATGACAGAAATTGAAGCAGGTCGTTTATCTCATATTGAAGTGACAGCATTATATACAGATCAAGTGAGTGCTTATTGTATAGAACGCGCTAGAAAATTTAATCTCGATGTGCATATTAATGAGCTGAAAAACTTTGATTCTAAAGCTGATTATGAACGTAAAATAATAGAGTGGTTAACCGCTGAAAAAGTAGAATGGATTGTACTGGCCGGTTATATGAAATTAATCGGTGAGCATATTTTAAATGCTTATGATCGACGTATATTGAATATCCATCCGTCTTTATTACCGAAGTTTAAAGGTAAAGACGCTATTGGACAAGCATTCGACAGTGGTGAAACAGTTACTGGTACTACGGTGCATTACGTTGATAGTGGTATGGATACTGGTGAGATTATAGAACAACGTTCTTGTAAGATTTATCCAGATGATACAAAAGAACAATTGGAAGAGCGAATCAAGGAAATAGAACATCAACTTTATCCAGAAGTTATTGCAAAAATTATTCAATAAGAGGTGCCAATACTAATGAAAAAAGCAATTTTAAGTGTTTCAAATAAAAGTGGAATTGTGCCGTTCGCGCAATCTTTAACAGAACTAGGTTATGAATTATATTCTACTGGTGGTACAAAAAAAGCTTTAGTCGAAGCGGATGTACCAGTTAAATCAATTTCAGACTTAACACAATTCGAGGAAATTATGGATGGTCGAGTTAAAACATTACACCCTTCAGTACATGGTGGTATATTAGCTGATCGAAATAAACCCGAGCATTTAGAGCAATTAAAGGAACAGCAAATTGATTTAATCGATATGGTAGTCGTTAATTTATATCCATTTAAAGAAACAGTTGCGAACCCAGATGTAACAGAAAGTGATGCAATCGAAAATATTGATATCGGTGGTCCTACAATGCTACGTGCTGCCGCAAAGAACTTTAAACATGTAACAACGATTGTTCATCCTGCAGATTATAATGAAGTAATTGATAGAATTAAAAATGATCAATTAGATGAAACTTATCGCAAATCATTAATGGTTAAAGTATTTGATCATACAAACGAGTACGATGCAGCGATTGTTGAATTTTTCAAAAATAGTAAAGAAACATTGCGCTATGGTGAAAACCCTCAACAAACAGCATCATTTGTACGTACTTCAAATGCAGCTCATACATTAGCTGGTGCAAAACAATTACACGGTAAACAATTAAGCTACAATAACATTAAAGATGCAGATGCAGCATTAGCATTAGTGAAACAATTTGATCAACCAGCAGCAGTTGCAGTTAAACATATGAACCCTTGTGGTGTAGGTGTAGCTGATACGATTGAACAAGCTTATCAACACGCATTTGAAGCTGATGACCAATCAATATTTGGTGGGATTGTTGCCTTAAACAGAGCTGTAGACACTAAATTAGCAGAATCATTACATGGTATTTTCTTAGAAGTCATTATTGCACCGAAGTTTACTCAAGATGCATTAGATGTTTTAAGTAAAAAGAAAAATATTCGTTTGTTAGAAATTGATATGACTATTGATAACAGCGAACAAGAAATCGTTTCAGTGTCGGGTGGTTATTTAGTTCAAGATAAAGATAATGTTGTATCTAAACGTGAAGATATGACAGTCGTTACGGACGTTGAACCAACAGAAGCACAATGGGATGCAATGTTACTGGGTTGGAAAGTAGTAGCATCAGTTAAGAGTAATGCTGTTATTTTAAGTAACACTAAACAAACAGTAGGTATTGGTGCAGGCCAAATGAATCGTGTAGGTTCAGCGAAGATTGCAATTGAACGTGCGATTGAAATCAATGATGATGTTGTAATGGTGTCTGATGGTTTCTTCCCAATGGATGATACTGTTGAATTAGCTGCACAACACGGTATTAAAGCTATAATTCAACCAGGTGGTTCAATTAAAGATCAAGATTCAATTGATATGGCCAATAAACACGGTATTGCAATGGTAACTACAGGTGTAAGACACTTTAAACATTAATTTATGGAGGCAATAACATTATGAAAGTACTTGTCGTAGGTGGAGGCGGAAGAGAGCATGTCTTAGCACATAAATTAAATCAGTCACCACTCGTAAAAGAAATTTTTGCAATTCCAGGTAACGATGCAATGACTGCAGTCGCAGAGGTTCATAGTGAAATTGCAGAAACGAATCATGAAGCTATTGTGGCATTTGCTAAAGATCATCAAATCAACTGGGTAATCATAGGTCCAGAACAACCATTGACTGAAGGTTTAGCAGATAAGTTACACAGTGAAGATATCAAGGTGTTTGGACCAAATCAAGCTGCGGCTCAAATTGAAGGTTCTAAACTGTTCGCCAAACAATTAATGGCGAAATATGATATTCCAACTGCAGAATATAAAGAAATTACTAACAAGCAAAGCGCTATAGATTATATCCAAACTTGTGAATATCCAGTCGTTTTGAAAAAAGATGGTTTAGCAGCTGGTAAAGGTGTTATTATTGCCAATAATTATGATGAAGCCTTGGCTGGAATTGAGGAACTTTATCCTGAAGAAGAAGGTATTGTTGTCTTTGAACAGTTTCTAGAAGGTGAAGAATTTTCACTCATGACCTTTGTTAATGGTGATTATGCTGTACCATTTGATTGCATCGCTCAAGATCATAAGCGAGCTTATGACAATGATCAAGGACCTAATACGGGTGGTATGGGCGCATATTGTCCGGTACCGCATATTGGTCAAGATATCTTACAACAAACAAATGATACAATTGCGCAACCGATTGCTAATGCACTTGTTAAAGAAGGGTATCAGTTTTTTGGAGTGTTATATATTGGTGCCATCATTACTGCAGAAGGGCCTAAGGTGATTGAGTTTAATGCACGCTTTGGTGATCCTGAAGCACAGGTCCTATTAACGCGTATGGAAAGTGACTTAATGCAACATATCATTGATTTAGATAATAAACAGCCGTTGCATTTTAAGTGGAAAGATGATGCGGTGGTAGGTGTTATGTTGGCATCTAAGGGGTACCCAGGTAGTTATGATAAGGGCGAGAAGGTTTCTGGCTTTAGTCTTGATGGCAGTTATTTTGTTAGTGGATTGAAGAAAGAAGATAATGCGTTTGTGACTTCTGGAGGTCGTGTGATTTTGGCACTGGGCGAAGGTGTTGATATTGCGACTGCAAAAGCAAATGCCTATAAAGCAGTTGACCAAATTGAAAGTGATGCACTATTTTATCGTACTGATATTAGTGATAAAGCGATGAAATAATTATTTATATGTGATTAGAAACGGATGATATGTTCATCCGTTTTTTTATTATAGGAAATTTCACAATATTTTAATGTACAAAAAGCAATTGTCCTCCTATTTAATAAAGACAATTGCTTTTAGTATGATACGGTATTTAATATTGGATAAATTGAAATGAAAATTTTGAGATTAATAAATATTTGTTATTCGAATATCTTGAATACCAGTAATTGGTAATAATACTGATAAAAAATAAGCGCAAACTGCAATTAGGATAATTATTATGACAAAGAGAATATCTTTATAAGAAAACGGGGCGTAATAATAGTAAGTACGTTTTCCGTCTTTAAAGCCCTTTTTCTCCATGGCAACTGATAGTTGATGTGCTTTTCGAATATTTTGACTTAATAATGGGATAATTAAATGTTTCATCCGTTTTAAACCACTGTAATTGCTTCGGTCTATCATTTGATAGCGCATCTTCACTGATTTTCTTAGCTCGATTAAAGAGCTAAACATAAGCGGAACCATACGAATTGCAGCCATAAATGCATAGGCAACTTTAGGTTTGACCTTTAAATGTTGCATGAGACTGTAAAAAATCATAACAATTTGTGAAGTGAAAGCAATAAGAATACCGAAAAATGCAACAGTTGAAGTACGCATTGCTAAATGCAACCCTCTATATAAACTTTCAGTTGTAATATGAATGAAACCTAGTTTAAACAGTGTATGTGTACCATCACCATAGAAAATCATAAATAAGGCGGAAATGATACTAAAGATGACTGTAAAAAATACAAAAGGTAACGTGATCTTAAATTTTATACCGTTAAATATGAGCATAAATATTAAGATTAATGACATAAAGTAAACCATATAATCAAATTCGTGTATTAATATAACGAAGAAAAATAACAATACACCAAGTATTAACTTCGTGATGATATTAACATCGTCTACGAAGGACTGCTGCTTCTTCCATTGATCAAACATTAATATCACCCATTTCTTCTATTAAGAATTGATTTTCAACATTAAACTTTCGAGTAGCATATCGTGAGATTATCTCGTTATCATGTGTGACCATTATAATTGTTTGGCCCGATTGAACACGCTTTTGGAATAGTTTAATTAAATTAAATGTATTATGGCTATCTAGTCCAAATGTAGGTTCATCTAACAAGATGAATCTTGAAGATGAACTTAGCGCTATTGCTACACTTAAACGTCTTTTCTGACCAATAGAAAGTTCGAAAGGGTGCTGCGTTTGTACAGAATTGAGTTGTAATGTTGTTAACATATTTTCAGTTTCTTGTTTGGCTTGTTCAACCGTGTTTTGCTTATTTTTAAATTGAATATAAATTTCATCATATACTGAGTTTGTAATAAATTGAGATTCAGGATTCTGATAAACTAAATACATGTGTTGCGCAGCTTGCTTAATTTTTGTGATTTTTTTGTTATCTATGAATAAGTCACCTGAATATTTCAGGAGTTGCATCATCGATTCGAGTAATGTCGTTTTACCCGTTCCATTACGTCCTGTTATGGTAATCCATTCACCTGATTTAATTGATAATTCAGGGATTTGTAATAACCGTCTTTTTCCACGTTGTATCGTAATATCTTGGAAATTTACAACGCTCTGAGTTGTAAAGTGCAGTGAGTGTTTATTTAAAGGCTTTGGTGCGTAATCCCATGCATGTGGATGCCAGACACCATATTCGGATAATAGTGACTCATAATGCTTTAAAATGATTTCAGGTGTCTCATCGGCAATGATTTCACCATCATAATTGAAGAGTATGACACGATCAATGTGTTGCCATATATGCTCTACTTTATGTTCGACAATAATCACTGTTTTGTTATCCCATATTTGTTTGATTTTTTGCCATAAATCTACTGTGGCATAAACATCCAACATTGCTGTAGGTTCATCTAAGAAAAGTGTGTTTGTTTCTTGTAAAATAGTCTCGGCTATCGCTAGTTTTTGTTTCATACCACCACTCAATTGATTGATGTATTGATTTTTATCAACGTCTAAATCAACTGCAGCCAAAGCATTGTCGATACGTTCATCCATTTCTTCTCTAGGAACTTGTAAATTTTCCAACACAAATGCCAATTCTTCATATACTTTAGGCATACAAAATTGTGTATCTGGATCTTGGAAAATGACCCCACAATCTTTGTCTATATGAAGTTCGTCATATTTCATTGGAAGGTCTACTAATTCTGGCACAATACCACTTAACACATTGAGTAAAGTACTTTTACCTGAACCAGATGGACCAAGTAAAAGTACCTTTTCTTTACTATTTATATTTAAGTTTAAATTATTGAATATTTTTTTATCTGCATTTGGATATTTTAATCGTAAATTTTTTATGGATATCAATATTGTGACTCCTTATAAATTGTCGTAGTCATGTTTTGTAGCTGGTCTAAATAATTTTGTAACACCAGTTTGGTCGAGGGCTCTGACGATATAATAGGAAAGGAGTCCAGCTACAACAATTCCACTAATTACTCTACAACCTATATATAAAGCTAAGTTCCAACCTGCAATCTCTCCTAAATAACCATATGCAAAATCAATTGGTAGCGTTGCAATTGCAGTTAAGAATCCTGCTAACATTGCTACCATTGCACTACGTGATTTATATCTAAAAATTAAAAAGATAATTTCACAGGCTAAGCCTTGAACTAATGCATAAATCATTGTAGCAATGTCGAAACGTCCCATAATAATTGTTTCTCCTGCACCGGCAGCAAATTCAGCAAGTAAGGCAATACCTGCCTTTGGAATGATGAGATAAGCAACTACGGCCGCCATAAACCAAGCGCCATACGTTAATTCTTCAAGATGCAAACCTGTAATTTGAACTGCCTTATAAACAAAGTTCCAGAGATTATAAATCACTGCAAATACCACTGCAATCAATACAGTAACAAGTATTTCAGATAGTTTTAAATCTTTTGACATAATACTTTCCTCCCAAATAAAAAAACGCACAACCTTCTAGAAAAAGTGCGCGCTTAGATATTGGCATACAGATACTCAAATAAATTATTCAGTATCGCAATACACTTTCCTACGCTAGTTTAATCTAGATCAGGTTCAAAGGGTTTGAGGGTATACCTCATCTCAGTCACAAAACACCCCTAGTGCGAATGTTATATTTAAATTTAATTATAATGTATGACTTTTTCAATATTATGTCAAGGTTACTTTTTTAATAAAAGGGTAAATGACAAGTTAATAAATCGTATGAATTGGTGTCTGTATAGCTGAAGTTTTGGTGTTAAATAGGGTTGATAGACATATAAATAGGGTGATGCGTAAAGCATCACCCTAAATCTTTATAATGTTTGACATTATAAACGTCTATTTTAATTAATCCAATGTGTCTTGAATATTCTTTTTAGTTTCCTCTACATCATCTGATGATGACTCTTTTTGTTCTTTTAATTTTTCTTCTGCTTCTTTTGCTTGTTCAGCAGCTTTTTTGTTTAATTCTTCTTTACTCATATGTGACACTCCTTATTGATGTTTGATTATATAGATGGTATACCACATAATATTAACTATAAACATAGCTTGATTGTGCTGTTATTTACATTAAATTTTAAAACAAAAAATAAAATTAACGAATTTAATGAAATAATTGTTTAATATCATTAGTAATGTGGAATTTTGACAATACAACTAATCTATCATACTAAAGACTTATTTATTAGATTATTAAAGACAAGAACTAAATGTTCATATATAATAACTTTGAGGTGAATGGTATGTCTTTTATAAAGAAACACGCCGAGATACTATATAGCTATATCATAGGCATCGTTTCGCTTTTCACAGGTCTCATCATTTTGGTTAATTTACCTTTAATTCATAAATTGAATGGTAAAGGTAAACCAGAGTTACATATCCATAATGTATGGGATTTTATTAATGCTTTTTTCAGTGAAATAATTAGGGTGATGAGTAACTATATAGGGAACTTCCCAATAGTAAGCGCCATAATCATTATTTTATTTGGTGTCGTTGTCCTATTATTAGGTATGACACTGTATAGAACGACAGGTTATGACTATGATATTTCAATCTTCTTTTTAGTTATTGGAATTTTATTTTTCTTAATTACACTAATTTTAATGACGCAAGTTTATAGTTTCTTTGCTATTATTTTTGTCATTCCTTTTGCTGTGCATATTGGTTACATTGTGTATAAGGATGAGTTAAATAAGCATCATAGAAAGTACCATTATTTATGGATTATTTTCACATATGGTATTAGTTATTTATTAACGCAAATTGTGCTTTATGGCAGAATTGATAGTGACGAGATTGTCCCAGTTGATATTCTTAGTGTTAACACATTTTTCTTAATTATGTGGTTGTTAGGTCAAATGGCAATTTGGAACTTCTTATTCTTGAGAAGATCACTGCCTTTAACTAAAGAGGAATTGGGTGAGGAAGCCCCAGAGCTTTCTAGAGCTAGTAAAGACTCGGTATCAAATCAAACTAAAGAACATTGGAAAAATTTACAAGACAAAACTACAGAATTTACACGTAAAACAAGAAGAAGTGTGGATATTCAAAAGGCTAGAGAAAAGAAAGATAAGTTTATCGAAAAATGGAAGAATAAAATTGATATTCAAGAGGACGATGTTCCAAATTGGATGAAGAAACCAAAATGGTTAAAGCGCGCATATGTAGAACTTATATGTGGTGCGGTATTACTATTTTTTACATTAATTGAATTCAATAATAGAAATTCATTATTTGTGTCAGGAGACTGGGAAATTTCACAGACGCAATATGTAATTGAATGGGTAACATTGTTCTTACTAATGATTATTATTATTGTATATATTTTGACGACACTTACAAATTTCTTACGCGGCAGATTCTATTATCTTCAATTGTTTATGGTAAGCATATTATTCTTTAAATTGTTAACAGAATTTGTAAATATTATGGTTCATGGATTGTTATTATCAATATTCATTACACCGATTTTATTTATCATGTTAATAGCAGTCATTGTCGCGTTTACGATTAAGTTACGACAACCTTCAAATGATTAAAGTATAATGTGAGTAGACGTTACCTATCTTCCTATATGATTTAGGAAGGTAGGTTTTTTTATGTATTTAAGTAAAGTTGAGTAACGGGATCTTACATTACTAAAAAGTACTGATATATTTAGATTTTTAATGTAACAATGTATATGAAATGATAGAATAGATAAGCAAATTAAAATCATACTAAATAGTAGAAAGGCTGTCATAATATTATGAAAACTGCCACATTAAATAAAGGAAAAGAAACAAAATATTTAAATCAATATCCATTAGTTGAAGCGGATGATATATACGATCATGACCATTTGAAAGAAGGGGACTTATTTTATATCGTTAACGATCAAGGTATTTATATTGCTACAGCATATGTAGGAAGACAACATAAGGGACTTGGTTGGGTATTAAGTTATGAGCAAGACGAAGAAATTAATATACCATTTTTTGAAAGATTGTTTGAACTAGCAAAAGAAGAAAGAACTTATTTCTATAATATAGACGGTACAAATGCTTTTAGATTATTTAATGGTGAAGGTGATGGTATAGGTGGATTAACAATAGATAACTATAACGGTCATCTATTAATTCAATGGTATTCTAAAGGCATTTATAAATTCAGATATCAAATATTAGAAGCATTAAAGACAGTGTTTGATTATACTTCTATTTTTGAAAAAATGCGTTTCAAAGATGCTGAGATTACAGGTGGTTTTGTAGAAGGAGTAGCTCCAGAATTCCCAATTGTAATCGAAGAAAACTTTACTTTTTATAATGTAGATTTAGATGATGGTCCAATGACTGGCATATTTTTAGATCAAAAAGAAGTAAGAAAAAAATTAAAAGAGCACTATTCTGATAATCGCAACATGCTTAATGTGTTTAGTTATACGGGAGCATTTTCAGTTGTTGCTGCAGACAATGCCAAAAATACGACAAGTGTAGATTTAGCCAATCGCTCTAGACCTTTAACTGAAGAGAACTTTGGTTTGAATGGCATTGATCCTAAATCACAATATATTTACGTTATGGATACTTTTGATTTTTATGGCTATGCGAAAAGGCATGATTTATTTTACGATACAATTGTTGTTGATCCACCTAGCTTCGCTAGAAATAAGAAGAAAACTTTTTCAGTATTAAAGGATTATGATAAATTGATTCTTGGAGCATTAGATATTTTAGCACCAAACGGCACAATGTTATTATGTACCAACAATAGTACTTTTTCATTAAAAGCCTTTAAAAAAGTTGTTAAAGAAACTTTAGAAAATGCTGGTGTAGCATATGAATTACAAGATGTAATGGGTTTGCCTAAAGATTTTAAAACGCATGCACATTATAAACCTTCAAAATATTTGAAAGCAATTTTTGTTAAAGTACTATAAAATATGTGAATTTGGGTATAAATTTTATATGGTCATTTTTTATAAGGAGTGTATAAGATGGGCTTGAAAAATAAATTTACTAATAAATTTACAAAAGAAGTAGGAAATAAGGTTTTAAATATAGAAGATATCAAAGAAAAACATCAATTACCTGTTAATTTATTTGAGGTAGATGAGAGACGTGAACGCGCACAAGCATTAGTGAAAAAGAAATCGCTATTGTCATCAAGTGTTAGTGTGGTACCTATTCCAGGGCTAGACTTCGGTGTGGATATCAAACTAATGAAAGATATTATAGAAGATGTAAATAAAATATATGGCCTTGACCATAAACAAGTTAATAGCATGGGAGATAGTGTTAGAGAACGTATCTATGCACTAGCTGCTATACAAGGGAGCCAATTTATTGGCAAGAAAATATCTGATGCTATCTTAAAAGTAGTCATTCGTGATGTAGCTAAACGCGTGTTAGCGAAACAAACAAAATGGTTCCCAATTTTAGGGCAAGCAATATCAGCTTCAGTGAGTTATTATTTTATGAAAAAAATAGGCGATGAACACATTGCAAAATGTGAAAAAGTAGTTAAAGAATTACTTTAAATCGTGAGCGTTTTCATAAAATCTTCAATTATTGCTGATTATTGTCATATCAGGGTAATAACGAATTGAATTTCTATTTATAATTTGGTAATGTTATTATATAAAACTATGCTAGGTTTTATAATAAACTAACGATTCTAACTATACGAAGGAGAAATCATATTATGGAACAAAAATCATATGTAATTATTGACGAAACAGGTATTCACGCTCGTCCAGCGACTATGCTTGTTCAAACTGCTTCAAAATTCGATTCAGATATTCAATTAGAATATAATGGTAAAAAAGTTAACTTGAAATCAATCATGGGTGTTATGAGTTTAGGTGTAGGTAAAGATGCGGAAATCACAATCTATGCCGATGGTAGCGATGAAGCTGATGCAATTTCTGCAATTACAGACATCTTATCTAAAGAAGGTTTAACTGCTTAATATGTCACAATATATTAATGGTATTGCTGCATCTGATGGTGTAGCAATTGCCAAGGCATATTTACTAGTAGAACCAGACCTTTCATTCAATAGTGAAAAGGTTACAGATGTCGATTCAGAGATTGAAAAGTTCAGAAATGCTATCGATACATCTAAAGTTGAATTAACAAAGATTAGAAATAATGCAGAAGAGAACCTTGGTGCTGATAAAGCAGCAATCTTTGATGCACATCTATTAGTCTTAGATGATCCAGAATTAATTCAACCGATTGAAGATAAGATTAACAACGAACAAGTTAACGCTCCAACAGCTCTAACAGATGTTACAGGGCAATTCATCACAATATTTGAATCAATGGACAATGAGTATATGAAAGAACGTGCTGCTGATATTAGAGACGTTTCAAAACGTGTCTTGGCACATATTTTGGGAGTTGAATTACCAAATCCTAGTATGATTGATGAAAGCGTTGTCATCATCGGGAATGATTTAACACCATCAGACACAGCTCAATTGAACAAAGAGTTTGTGCAAGGATTTGTAACGAATATTGGTGGTAGAACATCTCATTCTGCTATCATGAGCCGTTCATTAGAAATCCCAGCGATTGTTGGAACGAAATCAATTACTCAAGAAGTTAAACAAGGCGACATGATTATTGTTGATGGTTTAACTGGTGAGGTAATTATTGATCCGACTGAAGATGAAGTGATTGCTTATCAAAATAAGCGTGAACGCTTCTTTGAAGATAAGAAAGAATTACAAAAGTTACGTGATGAAGAAACGACAACACTTGATGGTAAGCACGCCGAATTAGCAGCAAATATTGGTACGCCAGATGATTTAACTGGTGTTATCGAAAATGGTGCCGAAGGTATTGGTTTATATCGTACTGAGTTCTTATATATGGGAAGAGACGAAATGCCTTCTGAGGATGAGCAATTTGAAGCTTACAAGAAAGTGTTAGAAACAATGAAAGACAAACGTGTCGTTGTTCGTACGTTAGATATTGGTGGCGATAAAGAGTTACCATATTTAAACTTACCTGAAGAAATGAATCCATTCTTAGGATATCGTGCGATACGTTTATGCTTGGATCAACCTGATATTTTCAGACCGCAATTGCGTGCATTATTACGTGCATCTGCGTTCGGTAAGTTAAATATCATGTTCCCAATGGTTGCTACAATTCAAGAGTTCCGTGATGCCAAAGCATTACTTCTTGAAGAGAAGGACAATTTAACACAAGAAGGTGTTGAAGTATCTGATGATATCGAATTAGGTATCATGGTAGAAATTCCTTCTACAGCAGCTTTAGCTGATGTATTTGCTAAAGAGGTTGACTTCTTTAGTATCGGTACAAATGATTTAATTCAATACACAATGGCAGCAGATAGAATGTCAGAACGTGTATCATACTTGTATCAACCATATAATCCTTCAATTTTACGTTTAGTTAAACAAGTTATTGAAGCTTCTCATAAAGAAGGTAAATGGACAGGTATGTGTGGCGAAATGGCTGGAGATGAGATCGCAATTCCATTGCTATTAGGTTTAGGCTTAGATGAGTTCTCAATGAGTGCAACATCGATTCTTAAAGCGCGCCGTCAAATCAAAGGCTTAAGTCAAAATGAAATGGAAGAATTAGCAGATAGAGCAATAAATTGTGCAACTACTGAAGAAGTTACTACATTAGTTAATCAATATGCAAAATAATGTTAATAATTATGGATTGGGCAAAGAAATATAATTGCTAATCATCCATATGAAAACATATAAAATAGTAGGAGGATTGGTCAAATTAATTGGCCAATTCTTTTTTTTAATGTAAATAGAGGCAACGTTTCATTTATGCTGAAACGTTGCCTCTATTTATATTTAACATCAGTCAATCATCATTGGATTGGAAAAATTAATTTAACTTTTATAAAAAAGGGTAGAAATGTACAAAATGATTATATTTTTTCAATAAGATTCATTACGCTTCAATATCTAATGTACGATTAATTTTTTCCATATCAATTTGATACATTGGTTCATCATCAATGAGTATAAAAGGTGTCGCAAATGCATCGTATTCCATCATTTCATTTCTATATTGTGCATTCGCAACATTTTTTTCTTCGAAAGCCACACCTTTGTCAGTCAGGTAACTTTTAATAAAAGTACATGGAGGGCAGTCATTCTGTGTATAAATTATGACACTTTTCATTTGAAGACATCCTTTCTTGAATCCACTTATATTAATATAAGAGAGTTTATTATATTTATCAAGTGTGTAATTTATATGCTTATAGTCATCAATTTGTCACTAATTTATAGTTAGAAATAATTTCAAAAATTATATAACGGGTTTATAATGGATGGAAGTTGTGATTTTTGTCACAAATAAAAATAAAAGGTGATAATATGGATTCAGTTGAATTAGCAAGATTTCTAACTGCAATGACGCTTGCAGTGCACATAATTTTTGCGACAATCGGTGTGGGAATGCCGCTTATGTTTGCAATTGCTGAATTTTTAGGCATTAGAAATAATGATCCTAAATATATAACTTTAGCAAAACGTTGGTCAAAAGGTTATACCATTACTGTAGCTGTTGGTGTTGTGACAGGTACAATTATTGGTTTACAGCTATCTCTATTGTGGCCTACATTTATGCAAATGGGTGGTCACGTAATTGCATTACCATTATTTATGGAAACTTTTGCATTCTTCTTTGAAGCAATATTCTTGAGTATTTACTTATATACTTGGGATCGATTTAAAAATAAATGGACGCACTTTTGGATTAGTATACCTGTAATTTTAGGTGGTTCATTTTCAGCGTTCTTTATCACTGCAGTTAACTCATTTATGAATACACCTGCAGGATTTGAAATGAAAAATGGCAAAATGATTAATGTGGAACCTTGGGCAGCTATGTTTAATGATTCATTCTTAGTACGTTCATTCCATGTTGTAGCGACAGCATTGATGACAATGGCGTTCGTGTTAGCTGCAGTAGCAGCATTTAAACTATTGAAGAATAAATTTGCTCAGGATACCGAATATCATAAAAAGGCACTTAAGCTTACGATGATATTAGGGTTAATTTTTACATTAGGCTCAATGTTAGCAGGAGATATGTCAGCTAAGTTTCTGCACAAAGAACAGCCTGAGAAGCTTGCTGCCTATGAGTGGCATTTTGATACTGAGTCTAAGGCAGATCTAGTGTTATTTGGTACTTTAGACGAAAAAACACAAGAAGTTTCGGGTGCTATTAAAATTCCAGGCGTATTAAGCTTTTTAGCAGATAATAACTTTAATACAAAGGTGAAAGGCTTAGATGAGTTCCCGAAAGAATTAAGACCACCTATGATAGTACATTACTACTTTGATTTGATGGTATTTATGGGTGTGTTCTGTATGGTTGTTTCAGGTGCCTATGTAATGACATTAGTCTTTAAAAAGTTGAAGAAATTCACTTACTCCAAAGCTATGTTATATGGTGCGTTATTAACAGGGCCAGCAGCATTATTAGCGATAGAATTTGGTTGGTTCTTAACAGAACAAGGACGCCAACCATGGATGGTTAGAGGCTATCTTAAGGTTGCAGACGCAGCAACTCAAGCTGGTGGATTAACGTTAGTTACGGTATTATTCGCACTCTTATATATCGTTCTTATTGTTACTTCGTCTTATGTATTAATTAGGATGTTTAAACATAAGCCTGCTTATAAAGACGTTGAGAAACTAAAGCAAGAAAGAGGTGATTTATCATGATATTTGCATATATAGGAATCACAGTACTATGGTTTTTCTTATTTTGCTATATTATTGTTGCCTCTATTGACTTTGGGGCAGGATTCTTTACATTACACGCGAAAGTGACGAAACAAGATAAAAAGATAAATCATTTAATTGCAAGATACTTAAATCCTGTTTGGGAAGTGACGAATGTATTCTTCGTTTTCTTCTTTGTTGGAATGGTAGGATTTTTCCCAGACACTGCGAAATATTTCGGTTCAGTGCTATTACTACCAGCCTCTATTGCTGTTATTTTGATTTCAATTAGAGGTAGCTTTTATGCATTTGAAAATTATGGTCCAGATACAAAATTACCGTGGTTAGCTTTATATGGTATAGCTGGTTTATTTATACCTGCAGCATTAGCTACGACATTAACAATTTCAGAAGGTGGCTTTATTAAAGAGCATGCCGGTAACATCGATTTGAATTGGGTGGAATTATTGTTAAGTCCATATGCATGGGCAGTGGTATTTTTAGCAGTCATTTCGGTATTGTATATTTCTTCCGGATTCTTAACATTTTATGCTGCAAGAGCGCGAGATACTGAAGCATATCGTTTACTTAGATATTGGTTCTTATTCTGGGGGCCGCCGATGATTGCGATTTCGATATTTGTATTCTTATCTTTAAGAGTGCAAAATGAGACACACTTTATGAATGCAGTCACAAATTATTGGTGGATGTTCTTATTGAGCTTAATCTTCTTTATAGGTGCAATGATTTTAACATATCTAAAAAAAGGACACGGTGTAGCATTTATCTTTGTCATGTTGCAAATGGGATTCGCATTCTTTGGATACGGTGCAAGTAAATTGCCATATATATTAACCCCATATATTCATATTAAACATGGCGTGACTAATCCAAGTATGGCAATAACGTTAATCACTGCATTTATTTTTGCTTTACTTTTATTAATCCCATCGTTAATATTAATTATGAAATTATTTGTTTTTGACAAAGAATATGTCGAAGGCAAAAAATAACAGTTTTAATTAAAGAGGTGTAGGCAGTATTTGTTATCTAAGTTTTATAGATAACAAACTGCTTATGGCCTCGATTTTTAAATTGGAGGACGCATATGGATAAAGAATATGTGGTAATTGGCTTAGGTCGATTCGGTGGCAGTATAGTTAGAGAATTAAATGCACTTGATATGGATGTAATGGCGATTGATTCGAACGAAGCACGTGTGAACGAATACAGTGATATTGCAACGCATGCTGTAGTTGCTGATACTACAGATGAAGCAGTAATGAAAAGTTTAGGTATAAGAAACTTTGATCATGTTATTGTCGCTATAGGTGAAAATATTCAATCTAGTACTTTGACGACATTAATCTTGAAAGAATTAGGGGTTAAAAAAGTAACAGCCAAAGCGCAAAATGATTATCATGCTAAAATTTTAAACAAAATTGGTGCAGATACGGTAGTACACCCAGAACGTGATATGGGTAGACGTATCGCACATAATGTTGCAAGTGCTAGTGTACTTGATTATTTAGAACTTGCTGATGAACATTCTATTGTTGAAATTAAAGCTAGTGAAAAGATGGCAGGGCAGACGATTATACAACTCGATATTCGTGCACAGTTTGGTATTAGTATCATTGCTATCAAAAGAGGTCGAGAAATTTTAGTATCTCCAGATCCGAATTTAAGTGTTGAAATTGGAGATATATTAATTATGATTGGCCATGATAACGATTTGAGTCGTTTTGAAAAGAAAGTCGTTCGTTAAAGTAATGTGATTCATACTAGAGGTAAGCGTTAATTTATGATATCAAAAAGGACTAATCCATTAATGTGGATTGGTCCTTTTGTATATATAATAATTAAATATCTTTGAGGTTTATTTGATGTAAAATGATGTGGGTGTTTTATATTAGTATAAATGGCTCGCTTTCCTAGGGGCCAGCTTCAGCCTGTAGTCTTCAGCTTGTCCTGTTCCCTCAGGAGTCTCGCCAAAATACTTCCTCGAATAATGATGATTGTATATTATGTAGTCTTAGTATTATTGAAATAAATATGTCTTTTTTGTATTTAAATATAAATCATCAATACTCAATACTCGTATACTAGTGGTGTTTAATATTAGTATAAATGGCTCGCTTTCCAAGGGGATAGCTTCAGCCTGTAGTCTTTAGCTTGTCCTGACACTTGGCTTTATATGAATGAGATTTAAGGTAGTATAATCAACTAACAATAATGAAAAAGACAGTATCTATTACAATGTAATAGATACTGTCTTTTATGTTCATCGAAACAATTTCGATGATACGTTTATTTTTCGTCCGTAGTTGCTGATTCTGTGTTTTGCTGTTTAGGCTTTCTAGGTGCTTTAGGTTTCTTTGGTGATTTAGCAACTTTTGTTGACTTAGATTGTTGTTTCTCTGATTGATTATTATTTTTCTTAGTTGTATTTTGTTTGTTTGATTTATTTACTTTCGCTTTTGGTTTACTTGGCGGTGGTGTTTGACCATCTTCGTTAACTTTCATGATAACAGGTAAAATCATTGGTTTACGTGCTGTTTTTTCATATAAGTAAGGTTGTAAAGTTTCGATAATTGAAGACTTGATTTGATGCCATTGTATTTCTGGATTTTGGTTCAATTTTGAAATAACATCAGTTTTTATTCGACGTTGTGCATCATATATTAATTGACCTGATTCACGCATGTACACAAAACCACGCGAAATAATATCAGGACCTGAATGTAAAGTATTAGTGTTGAAATCAATACTAACAACAACGATTACTAAACCTTCTTCAGATAATAATTTTCTATCTCTAATTACAACATTGCCGATATCACCAATACCGCTACCATCAACGAGTACATTTCCAGATGGAATACGTCCAGCTTTTCTTGCAGAATCTTTAGTTAGTGCTAATACATCACCAATTTCAAAGATAAATACATTGTCTGGATCTACACCACAATCAATACCAGTTTGACCATGCGCTTTTAACATACGGTATTCACCGTGAATAGGTAAGAAGAATTTTGGTCGAATTAATCGTAACATTAATTGTTGATCACCTTGAGAACCGTGACCTGAAGTATGAATATTCGATACTTTATGATGAATGACTTCTGCACCTGCACGGTATAAGGCATTAATTGTACGGTTAATGCTCTTAGTGTTACCTGGGATAGGTGATGAACTGAAGACAACTGTATCATCTGGAATGATTTTAATTTGTTTGTGAGTGCCGTTTGCGATTCTTGATAAAGCTGCCATAGGTTCACCTTGAGAACCAGTACATAAAATTAATAATTCATGTTTAGGAATACTATTTATTTTATTAGGTTCAACAAATGTTTCTGGTGGTGCTTTAATATAGCCAAGTTCCATACCGATTTTGATGTTATTTTCCATAGAACGACCAAATGTAACAATTTTTCTATTATATTTAATTGCTGCTTCAACTGCTTGTTGAACACGATAAATATTAGAAGCGAATGTTGCAAATATAATACGGCCTGAACAATTGCGGAAAATCTTTTCAACATTTTGGCCAACTTCACGTTCGCTTAACGTAAAGTCAGGTACTAATGAGTTTGTTGAATCGGATAATAAACACAGTACGCCTTCTTCGCCGAGTCTTGCCATTTTTGCAATATTTGCTGGTTCTCCAACGGGAGTAAAGTCAAATTTAAAGTCACCTGTGTGAACAATATTACCTTCAGGCGTATTGACAATTACACCGTAAGCTTCTGGGATACTGTGCGTTGTTAAATAGAATGACACTTCAAAATGCTTTGATTTGATTACACTACTTTCATCGATTTCAATGAGCTCAGTAGTTCGTAATAAATGATGCTCTTCTAATTTGTTTCGGATTAAACCTAAGGCTAATGGGCCACCGTATATAGGTACATTGATTTGTTTAAGTAGGTAGGGCACACCACCTATATGATCTTCATGACCGTGAGTAATAAACAGACCGACAATTTTGTCTTGGTTCTGTTCTAAATAGGTAATATCAGGAATTACATAATCAATACCTAAAAGGTTATCATCTGGGAATTTAATACCAGCATCGATGATTACAATTTCATCTTGATATTCCACGGCATAAGTGTTTTTACCAATTTCACCTAGGCCTCCAAGCGCGTATACCGCAACTTCATTTTTATGAATTTGCTTCATTATTCAGCTTTCTCCACATTGAAATGATCTGATTGTTTTTCATACTCTAAATGTGCGCCCTCTAATTTTGTAATAAATTCAATATTATAATTACGTTCCTTTAAATATCTTCTTACTTGTTCTTCTGTTTCTGCTTCAACATAAATTGTTTGAGTTGATTCACGTACAATCACTTCGTCTTTGTTATGTTGATAAAATACTTTAAATACTGCCATTATATAGTTCCTCCTAAGATTCTATTTCTTGATTAAATGTTTTATAGTAAATAATCCCTTAATTTAGATGATGAAAACAAACTTTTGTATGAATAACATGAGAATTATCATGTATGGGGTAGTTTCATTGACTAAATATAAGTAAACCATGTGCAAATGGTTGCTAGATGATTTCGGATTATTTTAATTATCGTTCATTTTGAAAAATACAAATATATTTATATTTTCAGTTATATCTCATTTTACATGATGTAGTTGAATAAATAAAGCAGTTTTATCTTGTTGTAAGCTAATATAGTTATGGTTTGCCATATTATTTATGTGAAAATTAATATCAGCTAGAGCAATGAAACCTTAAAATTTTCTGAAAATTTTAAATTAATTTACTAAAAGCTTGAGTAGGTTATAATTTTTATTTATGATAATAAAGTATAGATACATATTATAAGGAAAGTATAATTAGCAAATTGAGTTTGAAGAATAAGTGAAGGTGATTGGAATGGAACAAGTAACTAGAATAATTGAAGATGTGAAAAACGAGAAAAAAAGAACTGACAAAATTTTTGAAGGTATTACATTTGAAATTCGCGCTGAGCAAGTATTGATGTTTTTTAATTATAGTGAAATCGTTGATAATATTAGTGGTAATCAGTATTACGTGAAGCATAATCATGATCCTGAGTTTATTGATATTCAAGAGTTGAACCAATTGAAAGAAGGATTGCAAAAATTAGACATTCCGTTTAATGAACGTAGAGATGTTTTTATGTAATTGAAAGTGGCTTTAGTGATTATTAACTTGATTAAGTGGCTGGAACAGTGCATTGTTTCAACGTGTTGGTAATGTTAAGAGCAGGTTGCGTTAAACTGAATATGGATAATGATACTGTCAATTTACATTCGTTTGTCTAAATTGGCAGTATTTTCAGTTGTGAGAATATATATTTAACTTGCACGCTTTGTGTATGCATAATTTCAAGATGACAATATATAGTATTGTTAGTTAAATAGGATGTCGAAATGAAATGAACTTTATAATGGCTATAACAAATTTATGTGAATCAGTATTAAGTTTAACTCACAGTTCATGCTTTTAAGGTTTGATAAAAGATTGTATTAAAATGGACAATTTATAAATCATTGGATTATATGTTAAGACTAAGGTGATGTATGAAATTCTATAATAATAGTAGAAAGTAGGTTTATATAAAATAATCTGTACATAAATTTAAATGTAGTATTTTTGCGGAATGCCACAGAGTATGATGTCTGACAGTTTAAGGCGATGTTTGAGACATAGTCCTGGGATATGGATTAACAATGAAATTATTGTAAATAAAATAACCAGCAAATGATTATATTGTCATTTACTGGTTAATTGATGTCCTCGTATAACGAATTATTAATTAGCAAAGGTGATAGAAGTTGGAAAAGTACAATAAATTATACTAACTTTAATCATCTTTATATAATGTAAAGCGTTTGTTTGATTAAAAATGAATTTAAGAAATTACTAACTTAACAATAATTTCAGTGCATCCAATCTATACTTCCACAGCATCTTGGTGTGGTTTGAGTGGGTTATCGTTATCGATATAATCGTAAAACATCACGCCATTCAAATGATCAATCTCGTGTTGTAAGATAATAGCTGGATAACCTTTTAAACGCATTTGAACATCGTTACCATCTATGTCTTTTGCTTTAACTGTGATTCGGTTTTTACGATGAACTAGACCTGGAATGTTTTCATCAACGCTTAAGCAACCCTCACCTGTTGGTAGATATGCTTCTTGAATACTATGACTTGCAATTTTAGGATTTACTAACATAAGGTCATAGCTTCTGCTTTCTCCATCATCAGGTAAATATACAGCAATCATTCTTTTAGAAATATTGATTTGAGGTGCAGCTAAACCAACACCTGAGCGTAATCCATATTTATTAGCTGTCTCTTCGTCTTGACTATTTATTAAAAATTCTCGCATTTCTTTTAAAGTATTGCGATCTTCTTCAGATATAGGTAATTCAACTTCTTTAGCCTTTTCTCTAAGAGTAGGATGTCCATCTCTTATAATGTCTTTCATTGTTAACATTTGTTCTAACACCTTCCTTAATATAAAATATACCAAAGTTTAATAGTTAAAATACAGTGATAAATTTGAATTGTTATATAATATTATATAACATAACACTCACATAAAGGAGGATTTCAAACTATGAAATTTAAACACGGAGTTAGTGTATTACTTGCATCTACAATTTTAATGGCAGGTTGCACAACTGATAGAGGAGAAATAAAAAATTATAATAAACAAGTCGATAAAGCAAACGATGAGGAAAAAATCGTGAATTCTGTAGGTGAAAAAATAAATACACTTGAACAAGAAAAACAAAAATTAGTTAAAAGTGTTAGTGGTAAAAATCAAGAAAAGGTACAAAAAACTTCTGAGAAAATTGTCGATAATGTAAAAGAAAGAAAAGATGAATTTGAAAAAGAAGAAAAGGCATTTGATAAGTCGGAAGCGCAGTACAAAAAAGGTCAAAAGCATATAGATAATATTGAAAACAAGCAGAAACAAAAAATGGTTAAAAAATTAGACAAAGCACAGCTTGATAAATATAAAGCACATAAAAAATATGCCGATGCCTATGATGATGTATTGAAAAAAGAAAAAGCAATGTTTGAGTATACATCTGGCGATAATGTGGAACAATCACAAATAGATAAAAAATCCAAAGAAGTATCAGAATCATACAAAAAAATGAATGAAGCATTTAAAAAATATTCAGACACAGTGAAAAAAGTGAAAGATGAAAAACAACAAGTAGACACGATAAGTTAAATGGGTGAGTTATATTTTGAAATTTTAAAATGACGCGATATACTATAGGTATTGGATGCGCTTACATCTTGTGACTTGTAATGTATCAACATTGCAATAATTAGGACTAATACAGAGTTGTGTAAAAGAATGATACAGTTCTAAAACTGTACTCATTTTAAGTATTACAGAACTTTTTTAAAATGTTTAACAGTGTAACAGTTTTGTGATACAATACTAGAGGATAAAATGAATTTCTATTATACGGGAAAGGTATGGTGAATTGAATGGCTCCGAAATTACAAGCCCAATTCGATGCAGAGAAAGTATTAAAAGATACTGAGTCTCAATTTGAAATGATCCAGATTTTGGATGAAGATGGTAATGTTGTTAATGAAGACTTATTACCGGATTTAACTGATGAACAACTCGTTGAACTAATGGAGAGAATGGTATGGACACGTATTCTTGACCAACGTTCTATCTCATTAAACAGACAAGGTAGACTAGGTTTCTATGCTCCAACAGCTGGACAAGAAGCTTCACAATTAGCTTCACAATACGCATTAGAGAAAGAAGACTTTATTTTACCAGGTTACCGTGATGTGCCTCAATTAATTTGGCATGGTTTACCTTTAACTGAAGCTTTCTTATTCTCAAGAGGTCACTTCAAAGGGAATAGAATGCCTGAAGGTGTGAATGCATTAAGTCCACAAATCATTATCGGTGCACAATATGTACAAACTGCTGGTGTTGCATTAGGTATGAAGAAACGTGGTAAACAAGCTGTAGCAATTACTTATACTGGTGACGGTGGTTCTTCACAAGGTGACTTCTATGAAGGTATTAACTTTGCGTCTGCTTACAAAGCGCCAGCAATTTTTGTAATTCAAAATAATAACTATGCGATTTCAACACCACGTAGTAAACAAACTGCTGCTACAACATTAGCTCAAAAGGCTATCTCTGTTGGTATTCCAGGTTTACAAGTTGATGGTATGGATGCATTAGCTGTATATCAAGCAACTAAAGAAGCACGTGATCGTGCTGTTAATGGTGAAGGTCCTACATTGATTGAAACTATAACATACCGTTATGGTCCACATACAATGGCTGGAGATGACCCTACTAAATACAGAACTTCAGACGAAGATTCTGAATGGGAGAAAAAAGATCCATTAGTACGTTTCAGAAAATTCCTTGAAAATAAAGGGTTATGGACTGAAGAAAAAGAAAATGAAGTCATCGAACGTGCAAAAGCAGAAATCAAAACTGCTATCAAAGAAGCAGATAACACTGAAAAACAAACTGTTACTGACTTAATGGAAATTATGTACGATGAAATGCCTCAACATTTACAAGAGCAATATGAAATCTATAAAGAGAAGGAGTCGAAGTAACCAATGGCACAAATGACAATGGTTCAAGCAATTAACAACGCGCTTAAAACTGAATTACAAAACGATGAAAATGTTTTACTTTTCGGTGAAGACGTGGGTGTTAATGGTGGTGTTTTCCGTGTAACTGAAGGCTTACAAAAAGAATTCGGTGAAGATCGTGTATTCGATACACCATTAGCAGAATCTGGTATCGGTGGTTTAGCCCTAGGTTTAACAACTGAAGGTTACCGTCCAGTAATGGAAATCCAATTCTTAGGATTCGTATTTGAAGTATTCGACTCTGTTGCAGGTCAAATCGCACGTACACGTTTCCGTTCAGGTAACTCAAAACAAGCACCAGTAACAATCCGCGCTCCTTTTGGTGGTGGTGTGCATACACCTGAATTACACGCTGATAACTTAGAGGGTATCTTAGCACAATCTCCAGGTTTACACGTTGTAATTCCATCAAATCCATATGACGCAAAAGGATTATTAATTTCTGCAATCAGAAGTAATGACCCAGTCGTATACTTAGAGCACATGAAATTATACCGTTCTTTCCGTGAAGAAGTTCCAGAAGAAGAGTATACAATTGAAATTGGTAAAGCAAGTGTGAAACAAGAAGGTACAGATATTACACTTATCGCTTACGGTGCTATGGTTCAAGAATCACTAAAAGCTGCTGAAGAACTTGAAAAAGACGGTTATTCAGTAGAAGTTATCGATTTAAGAACTGTTCAACCAATCGATATCGAAACATTAGTAGCATCAGTTGAAAAAACTGGTCGCGTTGTAATCGTTCAAGAGGCTCAACGTCAAGCTGGTGTTGGTGCTACTGTTGCATCTGAACTTGCTGAGCGTGCTATTCTTTCATTAGAAGCACCAATCGCACGTGTTGCAGCAGCTGACACTGTATATCCATTTACACAAGCTGAAAATGTTTGGTTACCAAACAAAAATGATATCGTTGAAAAAGCAAAAGAAACATTAGAATTTTAATTATAACCTTGAAGAAGTGGGATTTTAGCTATTGCTAAATCCTACTTCATTTCAAGTTTATATAAAAAACAGCATGAGGTTTTGACATATATGTCTTTCGCTCATTTTCTTATTTTGACTTAATATGATTTTTTAGGAGGAAATAACGTGGCATTTGAATTTAAATTACCAGATATTGGTGAAGGTATCCACGAAGGTGAAATTGTAAAGTGGTTTGTAAAAGCTGGAGATCAGATTGAAGAAGACGATGTATTAGCTGAAGTCCAAAATGACAAATCAGTTGTAGAAATTCCATCTCCTGTTTCAGGTACAGTCGAAGAAGTACTTGTAGAGGAAGGTACAGTAGCAGTTGTTGGTGATACAATTGTTAAAATTGATGCACCTGATGCAGAAGATATGCAATTTAAAGGTAGCGATAGTGATGAATCTGCAAGTGAAGAAGCACCAGCTGCTGAAGAAACTGCTAAAGAAGAAGCACCTGTTGCTACTGACGATGCAGACGTAGATGAAAGCAAACGTGTTAAAGCGATGCCTTCAGTTCGTAAATACGCTCGTGACAACGGTGTAAACATCAAAGCTGTAGCTGCTACAGGTAAAAATGGACGTACTACTAAAGAAGACGTTGATGCTTACTTAAATGGTGGACAAGCAACAGCTTCAAATGAAAGTGCAGCAGCACCTCAAGCTGAAGAAACTGCAAGTGCTACACAATCAGCACCAGTTGCTACTGAAGGCGAATTCCCAGAAACAACTGAAAAAATCCCAGCAATGCGTAAAGCGATTGCTAAAGCAATGGTTAACTCTAAACACACTGCACCTCATGTAACATTAATGGATGAAATTGATGTTCAAGAGTTATGGGATCACCGTAAGAAATTTAAAGAAGTTGCAGCAGAACAAGGTACTAAATTAACTTTCTTACCTTATGTTGTAAAAGCTTTAGTTTCTGCACTTAAAAAATACCCAGCACTTAACACTTCATTCAATGAAGAAGCTGGCGAAATTGTACACAAACATTACTGGAATATTGGTATCGCAGCTGATACTGATAGAGGTTTATTAGTACCTGTTGTTAAGAATGCTGACCGTAAGTCAATGTTCGCAATTTCAGATGAAATTAATGAATTAGCTGTTAAAGCACGTGATGGTAAATTAACTTCTGATGAAATGAAAGGTGCAACATGTACAATCAGTAACATTGGTTCAGCAGGTGGACAATGGTTCACACCAGTTATCAACCATCCTGAAGTAGCTATTTTAGGTATTGGTCGAATTGCTCAAAAACCAATCGTTAAAGATGGTGAAATTGTAGCAGCACCAGTATTATCATTATCATTAAGCTTTGACCACAGACAAATTGATGGTGCAACTGGACAAAATGCTATGAACCATATCAAACGTTTATTAAATAATCCAGAATTATTATTAATGGAGGGGTAAAACATGGTAGTTGGAGATTTCCCAATTGAAACAGATACTATTGTAGTTGGAGCAGGACCAGGAGGTTACGTTGCAGCAATTCGTGCAGCGCAATTAGGTCAAAAAGTAACAATCGTTGAAAAAGGCGAATTAGGTGGCGTATGTCTAAACGTTGGATGTATTCCTTCTAAAGCTTTATTACACGCTTCACATCGTTATGATGAAACAAAACATTCAGAAAATTTAGGGGTAATTGCTGAAAGTGTTTCTTTAAAATTTGATAAAGTTCAAGAATTTAAGCAATCAGTAGTTAAAAAATTAACTGGTGGCGTTGAAGGTTTATTAAAAGGTAATAAAGTTGAAATCGTTAAAGGTGAAGCTTATTTTGTTGATAACAACAGTTTACGTGTTATGGACGAAAAAAGTGCGCAAACTTATAACTTTAAAAACGCGATTATTGCAACTGGTTCTAGACCAATTGAAATCCCTAACTTCAAATTTGGTAACCGCGTTATCGACTCAACTGGCGCATTAAATTTACAAGAAGTTCCTGGTAAATTAGTCGTTGTTGGTGGCGGTTATATCGGTTCTGAATTAGGTACTGCATTTGCTAACTTCGGTTCTGAAGTTACGATCTTAGAAGGTGCAAAAGATATCCTTGGTGGATTCGAAAAGCAAATGACTCAACCTGTTAAAAAAGGTATGAAAGAAAAAGGCGTTGAAATCGTAACTGAAGCTATGGCAAAATCAGCTGAAGAAACTGATAATGGCGTTAAAGTAACTTACGAAGTTAAAGGCGAAGAACAAACAATTGATGCAGATTACGTATTAGTAACTGTAGGTCGTCGTCCAAATACAGATGAATTAGGCTTAGAAGAACTTGGTCTTAAATTCGCTGATCGTGGTTTATTAGAAGTAGATAAACAAAGCCGTACTTCTGCTGATAATATTTATGCTATCGGTGATATCGTACCTGGTTTACCATTAGCACACAAAGCAAGCTATGAAGCTAAAGTTGCAGCTGAAGCTATCGCTGGAGAAGCGTCAGAAGTAGACTACATCGGTATGCCTGCTGTATGTTTCACTGAGCCAGAACTTGCACAAGTGGGTTACACTGAAGCTCAAGCTAAAGAAGAAGGTTTAGAAGTAAAAGCTTCTAAATTCCCATATGCAGCTAACGGTCGTGCATTATCATTAGATGATACAACTGGTTTCGTTAAATTGTTAACATTAAAAGAAGATAACACATTAGTTGGTGCTCAAGTTGTTGGTACTGGTGCTTCTGATATTATCTCTGAATTAGGTTTAGCAATTGAAGCTGGTATGAATGCTGAAGACTTAGCGTTAACTGTACATGCTCACCCTACATTAGGTGAAATGTCTATGGAAGCAGCTGAAAAAGCTATTGGATTCCCAATCCACACTATGTAATATAGTAATTGTGCTATAACACAATTTATGAATAATGGCCACTGGTGCAAACTAGTGGCTATTTTTTTAATTTAAAACAATATTTAGGTTAAATAAGTATATATTGTCACGTTGAATGGAGGATTAATAGTATGGAATATCAATATCCTATAGATTTAGATTGGTCTAATGATGAAATGATGGATGTCGTTTCTTTTTTTAACGCAGTAGAAGCATATTACGAAACAAAAGTTGAAGGAACTCAGCTCATAGATAAATATAAGAAGTTTAAAAATGTTGTGCCAGGTAAAGCTGAAGAAAAACAAATATTCAAAGAATTCGAAAAAAGTAGTGGCTATAATAGCTATAAAGCAGTAAAAGCAGTGCAAAGTTCACCAGAACAAAAATATTTTAGTGTAAATGATAAATAACTATTGTCATGATTGCTATATTCTGATATTTTTATTAAGCATTAAACAAAATGTTTGATAATAGTAAACAGAATATAGCATTTTTTAATTTCTATTTAAAAAAAGTTGGAAATTCAAAGTGCAAATGAGAAAGATTGAAAAATAGGTGACGCTATGGAAATAGGTAAAAAATTAAAAGATTTAAGACGTATTAAAAATTTAACACAAGAAGAATTGGCAGAACGCACGGATTTGTCTAAGGGCTATATATCACAAATTGAAAGTGGTCATGCTTCACCTAGTATGGAAACATTTCTAAATGTGCTTGAGGTATTAGGAACTAATCCGGGAGATTTTTTTCAAACTAAAGTGGAAGAAAAAGTGCTATATAAGCAAGCTGAGCAAAAAACTTATGATGAATATGATAAAGGTTACTTATTAACATGGCCTGTAACAAGATCAAATGAGTTTGAAATGGAGCCATTATTGTTAACATTGAAAGGTAAAAGTGCTTATAAAAATTTTAAGCCATCCCCGTCAGATACTTTTATTTATTGTCTAGAAGGTGAAATTTCATTGATGCTTGGTGATAAAGCGTATCATGCGAGTCAAGGAGATGCTTTATATTTCAAGGCAAATCAAATACATAAACTATTTAATCCATCGACATCACAAGCTCGAGTTATGGTAGTTGCTACTGCATCTTATTTATAGGAGGATAAAACTTATGAAACCAATATTATCATTTAAATCAGTTAGCAAATCGTTTGATGGGTCAACTGTTTTAGACAACATAGATTTAGATATCGAATCGGGTCATTTTTACACATTATTAGGGCCTTCTGGATGTGGAAAAACAACAATCTTAAAGTTGGTTGCTGGATTTGAACAAACAGATCATGGTGAAATTGTTTACAAAGACCAAGTGATAAATGATTTACCAGCAAATAAAAGAAAAGTAAATACAGTATTCCAGGACTATGCTTTGTTTCCGCATTTAAATGTGTATGATAATATCGCATTTGGATTAAAATTAAAGAAATTAAATAAGCGAACTATAAAGCAAAAGGTTAAAGAAGCCTTAGCATTAGTGAAATTATCTGGTTATGAGACTCGCTCAATTGATGAGATGAGTGGTGGACAAAAGCAACGTGTAGCTATTGCACGTGCAATTGTTAATGAACCAGAAATTTTACTTTTGGACGAATCGTTATCGGCACTAGATTTGAAATTGAGAACAGAGATGCAGTATGAATTACGTGAAATACAGTCCAGATTAGGTATTACGTTTATTTTTGTAACGCACGACCAAGAAGAAGCTTTAGCGTTAAGCGATTATATCTTTGTTATGAAAGATGGTAAGATACAACAATTTGGTACGCCAACTGATATTTATGATGAACCTGTAAATCGATTTGTTGCAGATTTTATTGGTGAGTCAAATATTGTACAAGGACAAATGGTCAAAGACTATGTTGTTAATATTTACGGTCAAGACTTTGATTGTGTTGATATGGGAATTGAAGAAGGGACTCATGTTGAAGTTGTTATTAGACCTGAAGATATTTCACTTATAGCAGCAGAACAAGGTTTGTTTGAAGTCACGGTAGATACAATGTTATTTAGAGGCGTCCATTATGAAATAAACTGTATTGATCGTAAAGGCTATGAATGGATGATACATTCCACTAAAAAGGCTGAAATTGGAAGTAAAGTAGGACTATATTTTGATCCAGAAGCAATACATATTATGGTGCCTGGTGAAACAGAAGAGGAATTTGATAAGCGTATTGAGAGTTATGAGGAGCATGAACATGAAGCAAATTAATAAATTTTTATTTGTACCATATATTTTATGGATGATACTGTTTATTATTGTGCCAGTATTGCTGTTGATTTATTTTTCATTTTTTGATTTACAAGGTCATTTTAGCTTTGAAAATTATAAAAAAATATTTTCAGCAACTTACTTTAAAATGATATGGGATTCTATTTTATATGCTCTAGCAATTACGATAATCACATTACTAATCAGTTATCCTGCAGCATATTTTATTCGTGCTTCGAAACACCAAAGTTTATGGTTATTAATTCTTATTATACCAACGTGGATTAATTTACTGCTAAAGACCTATGCATTTATTGGTATATTCAGTCATGATGGTATTATCAATCAAGTGTTGACTATGCTACATTTACCAAAAGCTGATTTGTTATTTACGACACCTGCTTTTTTAATTGTTGCTAGTTATATTTATATTCCATTCATGATTTTACCCATTTTCAACAGTATGAAAGATATTCCTAATAATGTACTACAAGCATCTACAGATCTGGGAGCAAATGCATTTACCACATTGAGAAAGGTCATTATTCCATTAACAAAACAAGGTGTACTTACAGGGATACAAGTTACATTTATTCCGGCATTATCATTGTTTATGATTACTAGACTGATTGCAGGTAATAAAGTGATTAATATAGGTACGGCGATAGAAGAACAATTCTTAGTGATTCAAAACTATGGACTAGGCTCTACAATAGCGTTATGTCTAATTGTCTTTATGGCTATTGTACTTATTATTACAAATACTAAATCTACGAATGGAAAAGGGTGAATCACATGAAATGGTATGGTAAATTATATATCTTTATGTTAACTGCGTTGTTATATATTCCGATACTATTTTTGATGGTTTATTCATTTAATGCAGCAGGTAATATGATACACTTTGAAGGTTTCACGTTGGACCATTATCGTGATTTATTTCAAGATGATCGGTTGATGGCAGTTATTTTTAATACAATTGCAGTTGCTTTGTTAGCAGCTTCAATTGCTACTGTTATCGGTACGATGGGTGCAATTGCACTGTATCATTTAAAAAATAAGAAAATACGTGTATCATTACTTACTTTGAATAATGTATTAATGGTTTCTTCTGATGTAGTGATTGGTGCTTCATTTTTAATCATGTTTACAGCAATTGGACATTTCACAGGATTAGGGTTAGGATTTACAACGGTCCTAATCTCGCATATTGCCTTTTGTATCCCAATTGTGGTTATTATCGTATTACCTAAATTGTATGAAATGAATCATCATACTCTAGATGCTGCAAGAGATTTAGGAGCAAGTGAATTTCAAATTATGAATAAAGTCATGTTGCCACAATTATTCCCAGCAATTATTGGAGGATTCTTTATGGCACTAACTTATTCATTGGATGATTTTACTGTCAGTTTCTTTGTTACTGGTAATGGTTTCAGCGTCTTATCTGTTGAGGTTTATGCTATGGCGCGTAAAGGTATTAGTATGGAAATTAATGCAATATCTACAATTCTATTTGTGGTTATTTTGTTAGGTGTCTTAGGCTATTACTTAATACAGAATCTCATCAAACATAGAGGTCAAATGAAGCGAGGTATTGAACGATGAAACGATTTTTACAACTAATACTTGTTTCTATCTTGATTGGTTTGATTTGTTTATTTATCAGTCATAAGTATACTGCTAAAGAACATACTAAGAGCGGTGAGAAAATTTATGTTTATAATTGGGGAGAATATATTGACCCAAGTTTAATCAAAAAGTTTCAAAAAGAAACCGGCATTGAAGTAGTATATGAGACATTTGATTCGAATGAAGCTATGGAAGCTAAAATCCGTAACGGTGGTACACATTATGATGTAGCCTTTCCGAGTGATTACACGGTAGAAAAGATGAAAAGTGAACATCTTTTATTACCTTTAAATCATAAAAAGATACCTAATATTAAAAATTTAGATTCTGATTATATGAATATGCCATATGATAGAGGCAATAAATATTCAATGCCATACTTTTTTGGTACGGTAGGTATTTTATATAATAAGAAAGCTTACCCGAATGCATCATTCGACTCTTGGCAAAGCTTATATAACAAACAATATAAGAATGATATATTGCTTGTTGATGGAGCTAGAGAAATTATAGGATTATCACTCAACAAATTAGGATATAGTTTAAATGACACGAATAACACACATCTAAGAGAAGCGGAAAGTAATTTGACGAAACTCGGTCCTAATGTTAAAGGTGTGGTAGGTGATGAAGTTACGATGATGCTAGAACAGCACGAAGCTAATATTGCTGTTGTATGGAGTGGTGTGGCAGCACCAATTGTACAAGAAAATGATGATTTTGATTACGTCGTACCAAAAGAAGGATCAAATTTATGGTTCGATAATATGGTTATTCCTAAAACTGCACAAAATAAAGCAGGGGCGTATAAATTCATGAATTTTTTATTGGATGAACGTAATAACAAACAAAATACAGAATGGGTTGGATATGCAACGCCGAATAAAGCAGCGAGAGCTTCGTTACCAGCTGAAATTAAGCATGATAACCGTTTTTATCCTTCTCAACAAACACAGTCTAAATTGGAAGTTTATAAAGATTTAGGAAAAGAAGCATTAAGTGAATACAATGAAAGATTTTTAAATTTTAAAATGTCCTTAAAATAGATTGTAGATAGTAGTTATTTTAGGATTAATTAGATATAATTATTTGACAAGCATTATAAGGAGTTGTGATTACATGTCAGGAGATCAATATACTCAAGTTAGGCGACCTGTGAGTCGTATAGCTGAAAAAGTATTGGGATGGTTAAGTTGGATATTTTTACTATTATTAACCATCATTACGATGTTTATCGCACTAGTTTCATTTAGTAGTGATACATCGATTCAAAGGTTAGAGACATCTTTAAATGGCAATGATTTTATTCAACAAATACTCGCGAATAATAGTCTAAATACAACTCAATTTGTAATATGGCTACAAAATGGTATTTGGGCAGTAATTGTTTATTTCATTATTTGTTTATTAGTGTCATTTTTGGCCTTAATTTCTATGAATATTAGAATATTATCTGGAATTTTATTTTTAGTAGCGTCTGTAATAACGTTACCTTTAGTATTACTATTTGTACCACTCATTATACCGATTCTATTCTTTATCACAGCAATCATGATGTTTGCGAGAAAGGATAAAGTTGAAACTGTACCTGGTTATTATGCAGATGAACCATATGATGCATATGAGCGTTACGAACGTCCTGAACGTCAAACAAATGAAGGTCATTATAGTGAGCCGGTAGAACCTGTAAGAGAGGAACCGCAATCTAACACAGGAACTACTCAAGAGCAACAAGGTTCAGCAGATAATCAATTACGTCGTGGTGGTTACTCTTCTGATGTGGCACAAAAGGTAAATGCTTCAAATGGCGATTCAGAAGAAGAGCCAGCAGTGTTATCTAGACAAGCCAAGTATAATTATAAAAATAAAAAACAACAAGACGATTTTGGTGATGTCAGTAGCGTTTATGATGAAGAGGGCAATGCTGTAAATGATAATACTGCGCATAAAGAAGAAGATGAAATGACGCGTGAACAACAAGAAGCATTGGAAAGAGAAAGACAACAACGCGAGGCTGAAGAGGCTCAACGTAGACAAGCTGAATATGAAGAACAACAACGCTTGAAATACGAAGAAGCACAACGTAAAGAAAGAGAAAAACAAGAACGTGCAGAAGAAAAAGCGCGCATAAAGCAAGAAAAGAAAGAACGAAAACAACGTGAAAAAGAACGACGTAAACAAATGCCAAGTGCAGCCAACCAACGTCGAATGAATTTTGAAGAACGTAAAAAAATGACGTCACATGATGAGAAACAACAAAAGGCTGAACGTTCAGTAGAAGATGGTTCTCAATCGCAAGATAAGGAAAAATAACTAAAAATGTTTCAGTAAGTATTTAAATTTCTGAACTATGGAGAAAGGCAATTTCTATTAATATAGAAATTGCCTTTTTATTATGGAATAAAGCATACGTTAGTGGCTCAATATGGTATATATTAAAATAGATGCGTTACAAGTCTTATGTTTAAGTTTCATAACGCTAACAAACATTGATATAAAAAATCCCTCCAAAAATTCATTGGAATTTTTGGGGGATTTCTAGTATATATAATCTAAGTTTTAGTTATAATTCTTGGAAAGTTTGAACAATAAGATAAATATTTAAAATACTTAATATTGTTATAAGTATCCATGAGATTACATTGATCCAAGTTTTATTTTTAAATTGACCCATTAATCCATAATTGTTTGTTGCAAGTTGTAATGGTATCAGTGAAAATGGTAAGGCTATACTTAAAAATACTTGAGAAAAGACAAGCAATTGTTCCATTTTTGCTTCATTACTATTGAAAATAATTAAACAGAAAATAATAGGAAGTATTGCAAGTAATCTAGTGATTAAACGTCTCAACCAATTTGGTATTTTTAAATTAATAAAACCTTCCATGACTATTTGTCCAGCCATAGTACCAGTTATTGTAGAATTTTGACCAGAAGCTAACAAGGCAACAGCAAATAAAGTACTCATTATTGCTCCAAGGGATGCGCCTAAAATTGGTTGATAGTGTAATGCAGTGTATAAATCATAAAAGCCACCCAGTTTTTCAGTATTTACACCATAGAAAAGTGCCGCCCCTAAGATAAGTAATAGACAATTTATTACAAATGCAATCGATAATTGTATATTGGAATCCAAAATAGCATATTTGATAGCTTGCGCTTTTGATTTCATATCATGTCTATCATACATTCTAGTTTGTACGATAGATGAATGTAGATATAGATTATGGGGCATAATTGTTGCGCCGATGATACCTAATGCAATAAATAAGGCACTATTATCAGTTATAATTTTACTATGAGGAACAAATCCATTTAACATACTCGTAACATCTGGCGAAGCAATAAATACTTCAAATATAAAAATAACCAGTACAGTAAAAATCAATGTACCGACAATCGCTTCAATTTTTCTAAATCCAAAACGCATAATAAATAACAGTAAAAAGACATCTAACACAGTGATTAAAGCACCTACAAGTAAAGGAATATCAAACAGTAAGTCGAGTGCAATTGCACTTCCAATAACTTCTGCAATATCCGTCGCAATAATAGCGAGTTCTGCTATTATCCAAAATATAAAAGACATGGGTTTATTGAGGTAGTGCTTTGTAGCTTGGGCTAAATCCATACCTGTTGCTATTCCTAATCTCACAGTCATACTTTGTAATAACATAGCTGATAAACTTGAAAGTAAAATCACGAATAGCAAAATGTATCCGAATTGTGCGCCACCTTGCATAGATGTAATCCAATTCCCAGGATCCATATAGCCAACAGCAACCAATAGTCCCGGTCCTAAATATGACAATAGCTTTTGACTGAACTTACCGTCTGAAACAACAGTAACTGTATTGTTTATTTCGTCCATACTTTTTTGTTGTGTATCATTTTGTTGAGACATATTGCCTCACCTCCAATATAAAACTTAATAATCATCAGATTAACCCAAAAAAAATATTAGGTCAACCTAAAATATTTGGAAATTGTTTGAATTGTACTATATTGAACGCTTAAAATTAATAGTTGACTTGAATGTTTAAACTTATGAAAATTTGCTATGATAGAAGAAAAGCATTGAGAGGAGGAGTAAGATGAATAGAAAAGCAGAAAAGATACTATCTTGGATTGCCAATGCTTTAAGTATTGTATATTTATTGTTTATCGTACTATGTTTGTTCATGATTAATGTACCTGACTTTAAAGAAGTCTTTAATCAAATGAATCAACAACAAGGGTTAGATATGTCATTAGGTACGTTCAAAGCCTCATTGACTTTATTGACAATTTATTTGTTAGTTTCATTGGTATTAGGTGTAATTGGTACATTTTTAATTAAGAAAAATAGAGTTTTAGCTGCATGTTTATTAATTGTAGCAGCATTGACTGCTATTTTTTCAAGTAACTTGATTGCATTAATTTTATGGTTAATTGCAGGTATCATGTTATTCGCTAGAAGACCAAACAACAAGACCAAGAATAGCAATCATGGTGAATCTTTCAACAATAATGATAAGCAACATAATATAAATAGCAACAATAATACCTTTGATGAGGAAACACAACAACGTAAAAGAAAAAAAGATGACGATCCATACATTTATTAGTAGTAGTTACAGCAAAGTATAAAAAATGCCGGGCCATATGAAGAGGCTCGGCATTTTTAATTCATGGCTTTTATATAGAGAGATAATTTGAATTATCTATAGAAAGTAAGTAGTTGTTCAAATGTTTCTTCTAAATAGCTTAAAAAGGCTTTGTCAGATTTTAATTCTGCTGCTTGTGGTGTTAAAGTACGAGCAATAAAGAATTCACCTTTTTTAACTTTTTTAACGCGATCAATTGCTTTATGTAGTTCGTCGTCAGACATATCTTTAATATATGTCTTTGTTTGATTCATATGGTCTAAACTTACGCTATAATCTGTAGGTAATTGTTTAATTGCATCAAATTTATCTTCGAAGACTTCTACACGTTGGGCTTTATCTTTAGCTTCGTGCATTACACCATACATTACAAATAATTGGTCTTCAAATAAGCCAATTTGAAAATGTGGTAACATTTTATAGCCTCGGTTATTCGTAGCAAAGGCAACCCATGTATCTTTTGGTGGATTAACACTTCGACGTGCGTGTTTAGCAACATGAGGATAGAATTGTTCGCCAGTAGTTGTCTCTAAGTATTGTGCGAAGTACTCTCCAAGTGCATTGAGTTGTGGACGAACATGTTCGTCGAGTGCTTGCATACGTGCATCTAAACCATCTACTTGGAATGATTTAAAATCCTTAGGTTTAAAAGTATATTTTGTCATATTAACCTCCTGTACAACTTCATAGTTTGGTTGTATTGTAGCACATTCTTTAAGAACATACATTTGGTTTGTTTCAAAGTTAAACAATGTAAACACGCGTGTGAAGGGATAATAAATAGGGTATAACAAAATTATTAGCGAAATTGGATGTAAATTTCAAATAGGACTGATACATATAATGAAGAAAATAGATAAAAATACGTCCGTTACCTTTTTATGTAATAAGTAATGTATAATAGAAGTGTTAAGGAGCTGAGACTATGACAGTTTATGAATTTGCAAAAGGTCTGATTTTAGAAGCGGGCAATAATGTTAAAAAAATTATGAAACAAGACATAGAAATTGAAACGAAATCTAATCCTAATGATTTAGTTACTAATGTAGATAAAGCAACTGAATTATTTATATATGATACAATAAAAAAGACATATCCTGACCACAAAGTGATAGGTGAAGAAGGTCATGGACATGAATTAACTGATACACAAGGTATTATTTGGGTAGTTGATCCAATCGATGGTACGCTGAATTTTGTACATCAAAAGGAGAACTTTGCAATATCTATAGGCATTTATTCTGATGGCAAACCATATGCAGGTTTTGTCTTTGATGTGATGAATGATGTATTGTATCACGCTAAAGTAGGTGAAGGTGCATTTGAAAATGAAACGCCACTTGCACCTATAGAATCAACTACATTAAAGAAAAGTATTATCGGGATAAATCCCAATTGGTTAACAAAACCGAAATTAGAAGATGTATTTAAGCCAATTGTTGATGAAGCAAGAAGTGCAAGAGCATATGGCTCGGCAGCATTAGAAATTATTCATGTTGCAACAGGAAGGTTGGCAGCATATATAACACCTAGGTTACAACCTTGGGATTTTGCAGGTGGTTTAATTATATTAAATGAAGTAGAAGGTGTTGGTACTGATTTACAAGGACAACCATTATCCTTATTCAGAGCCAACTCAATTGTTATGGCAAATCCTCAACTTCACGAAGAACTTGTATATCATCACTTTCCTCAAAATAAAGAGATTATAGAGTTGATTCAACAACGTTTAACAGGTCATAAGTGAGTGTATTTATAAAAGAACAAAGCCCTTAAATGAAATTGATGTTTCATTTAAGGGCTTTGTTACTTATAATTTGAAGCTTATGATTTATCTTAGGTGTTTGAATGGTTATCTTTGTTATACAAGTTTATTTTTAAAGTGAATTACAGCCAATCATTTTCACGATATTTCTTTTTTAACGTGAAACCGTAACCAAATGTTGCAATGAATAATATAAGTGTTAAAATCATCAGTGGAACATTTGTAGCTGCTAGACTAAAGCTAAATAAAAGCAAGAATACAATCGCTACGACAGCGAGTACCCAAAATATTGCTTTAGATTTTTTTTGTTGCATCCCGACCACACCTTTATAGTTTTCTTTAACCAATTATATGATATAATAAAAAAGTTGCAAAGAAAAGTGGGAATTTACTCGAGAAAGGAAATTGTAATATGACTAATTTAAGAGAAGATGTTCGTAACATAGCAATCATCGCTCACGTTGACCATGGTAAAACAACACTAGTTGATGAATTATTAAAACAATCAGGTATCTTTCGTGAAAATGAGCATGTAGATGAAAGAGCAATGGATTCAAACGATTTAGAAAGAGAACGTGGTATAACTATTCTTGCGAAAAATACAGCAGTAGATTATAAAGGGACAAGAATTAATATCCTAGATACACCAGGACACGCAGACTTCGGTGGCGAAGTTGAACGTATTATGAAAATGGTTGATGGGGTTGTATTAGTTGTTGACGCTTACGAAGGTACAATGCCTCAAACACGTTTTGTATTGAAAAAAGCTTTAGAACAAAATCTAAAACCAGTAGTAGTAGTAAATAAGATTGATAAACCAGAAGCAAGACCTGAAGGTGTTGTGGATGAAGTATTAGACTTATTTATCGAATTAGAAGCTTCAGACGAACAATTAGATTTCCCAGTTGTATATGCTTCTGCAGTTAATGGTACTGCAAGTTTAGATGCTGAAAAGCAAGATGAAAACATGCAATCATTGTATGAAACAATTATCGACTATGTACCAGCACCTGTTGATAATAAAGAAGAACCTTTACAATTCCAAGTTGCATTATTAGATTATAATGATTATGTTGGACGTATTGGTGTAGGTCGTGTATTCCGTGGAACAATGCGTGTAGGAGATAGTGTATCTCTATTAAAATTAGACGGTTCAGTTAAAAACTTCCGTGTTACAAAAATCTTTGGTTACTTCGGTTTGAAACGTGAAGAAATTAAAGAAGCACAAGCTGGCGATTTAATTGCAGTTTCAGGAATGGAAGATATTAACGTAGGTGAAACTGTAACACCGCACGATCACCAAGAAGCGTTACCTGTCCTTAGAATTGATGAGCCTACTTTAGAAATGACGTTTAAAGTTAATAACTCACCATTTGCAGGTCGTGAAGGTGACTTCGTAACTGCACGTCAAATTCAAGAAAGATTAGATCAACAATTAGAAACAGATGTTTCATTAAAAGTTACTCCAACAAACTCTCCAGATACGTGGATTGTTGCTGGTCGTGGTGAATTACACTTATCAATCTTAATTGAAAATATGCGTCGTGAAGGGTTTGAACTACAAGTTTCTAAACCTCAAGTTATTATTAGAGAAATTGATGGCGTTCAATGTGAACCTTTTGAACGTGTACAATGTGAAGTACCACAAGAATATACAGGTGCAGTTATTGAATCATTAGGCCAACGTAAAGGTGAAATGTTGGATATGGTTACTACAGATAATGGTTTAACGCGAATTATCTTTATGGTACCTGCTCGTGGATTAATTGGTTATACAACAGAGTTCATGTCACAAACACGTGGATATGGTATTATTAACCATACATTTGAAGAATTTAGACCACGTGTTAAAGGTAGAATTGGTGGACGTAGAAATGGTGCATTAGTATCAATGGATCAAGGCCAAGCTAGTTCATATGCCATTATGGGACTTGAAGATCGCGGTACAAACTTTATGGAACCAGGTACAGAAGTATATGAAGGTATGATTGTTGGTGAACATAACCGCGAAAATGATTTAACTGTAAATATTACAAAAGAAAAACATCAAACTAACGTTCGTTCTGCTACAAAAGATCAAACAGTTACAATGAAACGTCCAAGAGTATTAACACTTGAAGAAGCTTTACAATTTATTAATGATGATGAATTAGTAGAAGTTACGCCAGAAAGTATTCGTATTAGAAAAACAATCTTAGAAAAGTCAGCACGTGAAAAAGAATCTAAACGTTTAAAACAAATGATGCAAGAAGAGGAATAAATGAAGTTTTCATCTCTTAGATGTAAATATAATCGCTCATTAGATTATTCACTACAATAGGAGTTACGGATATAAATCATTGAAAAATGCCAATCCAAAAGATTAAATTTTAATCTTTTGGGTTGGCATTCTTTATTTTAATATATCGTATAAATATAGCGAACATAGCTAGAATGCTTAGAGTAGAGACATCACCTCATAACCTTGATACATACCTTACTTCTTCTTAATTTAGAAAAAATACTAAATTTAAAATTAGGTAAAAAATACAAA